>JBBISZ010000159.1:0-6498 GCA_037441045.1 Deltaproteobacteria bacterium
GGCATATATGACCGCCGAGAATATGGATTTTACATAGAAGCGATCACTGCAAAATATAAATCAGGCCTTATCTATGACGAAAATAATTAGAGAAGTTTCATCCCAATAAAAGCAGAGCGGGAATAAAATAAAATTGAGTTGCAACTTCCAGACTCACACCCTAAATTTTTTATAGATAAAATTATAATTAACTGGTATTAAACTTTTTCTGTTATGAAACTATTTAAAAGAATATCCGATGCTACAAATAACAAATGGAAGTTTTTAGTTATAATATTTTTATTGTTTTCTGGTATCTCTTCTCTTGTAAGGATCCCTGTTTTCTTTTTTGATTTTTTTAGCAATGATGAAGCAGTACATATTGTAGGAAGTTTCATACTAAACAACGGGGGCACTCTATACAGAGATATTGTAGACAACAAACCACCTGCAATATACATTTTCTATCTAATAGCACAAATACTCTTTGGCGAAGGAATATTTTCAGTTCATTTATTCACCACTATCCTGATAATACCGCTTATTGCCCTGTTTATTGCACTCAACTTTGATAGAGAAAAACGACACATGGCAATTCTATCCGGCATTTTTTATATCGTATTTACATCCGCATTTATTCCCACTGATATGCTCGCTACAAATTGTGAGATAATTATGTTATTATTTGCATCAATAGCTTTCTACTTCCTTAAATTCGGAGGTAATTATGGATTGTTTCTCTCTGGATTATTTCTTGGATTTGCCATCCTTGGGAAACAGCAGGCTGCAATCTGGATTCCCGTTCCAATAATTTTGCTTTATATTGAGAAATATTCACTTAAAAACTCCTTGATTAAAATATTGCTCTTTCTATCAAGTCTTTTAATCCCTGTTATAACAATCTTATTTCTCCTCAATGCACTACCAGAATTCATTCACTGGAACCTGACTCACAACATTAAATATACCCAAAATCCAATTGGAATAGTTGAAGTAATAAAAAGGATTTTTAAATATCTTATACCCTATCTCATTATTATTTCACCATTGATCTACTTTTTTATTAAAGGATCTAATAAAATAGACAGACAGATTCTGAAGATATATCTACCTGCACTTATTCTTGCCATTATATCTATATTTGCAGGATTCAGACTCTTCCCTCACTACTTTATTCAGATGATATTTCCTTTGAGTATACTTGCTTCTGCATATTTCAAAGACATAAACGAAACAAAAGTCTATTTAAAACGATTTCTCCTCTACTGCCTCATTATTGTATTAATGTTCAACATTTATACTCTTTATTTTTATTCAAAGAAAAGCTCTTTTATTGAAGAGACAGAGCCTGCATTTAGAGAAATCCCCAAAGTTATTAAAGATGCTGGATTGTGTCCTCAAAACAAGAAGAAAGATGTTTTCGTATACGGTTATGCCCCCCTTTTTTATTATTACTTTTATATGGAATGTAATATGTTACCTGCCTCCCGATTTGTTGTACCACAGGCAAGTATTACTGGCTATATTCCTGGCAATGAATCATCATACAATGGAAAGATTGACCCAAAAAAATATATTGTAGAAAAAGATAGAGAATTGCTATTATCTGACCTAAAACAAAACAACCCTCTGATTATTATAGATACCTCTCCATCGGGGTTTCATCACTGGGATAAATATCCTTTAGAGACTTTTAATGGACTAAATGCCTTTGTAAATACCAACTACAGTAAGATGAAAGAGCTCAATGGATTTGTTATATATATCAGGCGATAAGATCAATTCCTCCCATATATGGGCGTAATGCCTCAGGTACAGTAACAGACCCGTCTGCATTCTGATAATTTTCAAGAATTGCAACAAGCGTTCTACCTACTGCCAGACCTGAGCCATTTAATGTATGCACATATTCAGGCTTTGACTTCGGATTTTCCTTAAACTTAATGGATGCGCGTCTTGCTTGAAAGTCCTCAAAGTTTGAACAGGATGATATCTCTCTAAAAGTATTCTGACCTGGTAACCAGACTTCAATATCATATGTCTTTGCAGACGAAAATCCCATATCGCCCGTGCACAATACCACTACCCTGTAATGTAGATTCAGTCTCTCAAGTATATCGCAGGCATCCATAAGAAGTGTCTCAAGCTCCTCATAACTATTTGATGGATGTGAAAACTTCACAAGTTCCACCTTGTTGAATTGATGCTGTCTTATCAGACCTCTGGTATCTTTACCAGCCGCGCCTGCCTCAGCCCTGAAACAGGGTGTATAAGAAACATATTTAATAGGCAGTTCTGAGGCATTCAATATCTCATCTGAATGCAGATTGGTAACTGGCACTTCCGCTGTGGGTATTAAATGATAATCCGTCCCTTCAACATGAAACGCCTCCTCCTTAAATTTTGGAAATTGACCTGTTCCTACCATTGATTTTGTATTGACCATAAGTGGTGGCCAAATCTCTGTATATCCATGTCCTTTTGTATGCACATCCAGCATAAAATCAATCAGAGCCCTCTCAAGTCTCGCCCCCATTCCCTTCAGAACAGCAAATCTTGTGCCAGCAATCTTGACTGCCCTCTCAAAATCCAGAATGCCCAGCTTTTCACCAATATCCCAGTGATTTTTAGGTTCAAAATCAAACTCCGGCTTTTTACCCCATCTTTTTATTTCCTGATTATCATCAGAGCTCTTCCCCTCTGGAACTGAAAAATGCGGGATATTTGGAATATACAGTAGCTGCCTTTCAATCTCCTCTTCAATGGAGGTGAGTTCCTTCTCCATATCTTTTATTTTCTGAGAAAATGTCTTAAGCTCCCCTCGCCTGCTCTCAAGAAGCGAATTATCCTTTCTTAAAACTGCAACCTTAATCTCCTCATTTATCCTGTTGAGTTCTGTTCGACTGCTCTGAATATTCATTATCAGGTCTCTTCTTTTTGTAGACATATTAATCAGGCTCGATATATCTAAATCCTGCTGGCGTTTTCTAAGTGACTCTTTTACAAGATCGATGTTTGAACAAACCTTTTTTAGATCCAGCATATAAAAACTCCTTTTTTAATTTAATGCATTATTTGAAAAGCAGTAAATATTAACTATTTTAATTTCTCCAGTTCTTTATCTATTGAAGATAATGATCTTTCAACCTGTGAAGGCGTCTCCGCATCTGACATATTAGTACCTCTGGGCTTATCAAGGGCAAGATCCTTTGCAATTATCTCTATTGTCTTATCATCAACTATATTGAGTTTGGCAATATACGCTTCAAAAAGCGCATTGTCACAGATAGTATTAATAAGCCTTGGAATACCATTTGAATATTTATAGACTGCCTTTAATGCCTCATTTGTAAAGAGCATCCTCTTTGCACCTGAAAGTCTCAATCTATGTCTGATATAACCTTCTGTAGACTCTTCATCAAGAGGTTCAAGCAATATTCTGGTAGAGACTCTCTGCTTAAGCGGTGGATCAAGATCCAGTACATTATCCAGTTCTTTCATCCCAAAAAACGCAAAATTTAATAATTTCTTTCCAGGTATTTCAAGGTTTAGAAGACCTCTCAACTCCTCCATTACCTCTTTTGAGTGGAGCATCTGTGCCTCATCTATCAGGACAACAGCCTTTCTGCCCTCCTCATATATTTCTACAAGCCTTTGATAGATCTGCGTCATTAGAGTTGGTTTCTCATCTGAAGGGGATCCTACTCCCATCTGAATGGCTATTCTCTTGAGTATCCAGTTTGGATTGATGTTGCTATGAATAATTACCAGCAGCGCAGCCTCATACTCCTCCTCGGGAAGATGTTCCAGAAGCTTCCTTGCAAGAGTCGTTTTACCTGTCCCAATATCTCCTACAAGCACTGCCAGCCCTTTCATATTGCTAATAGAAAATATCAACTTGTTGAGAGCCCTTGAATGCGTGGGACTGTTGAAATAAAAACTGTTGATCGGTGCATTAGAGAATGGCTCCTGAGTTAACTGAAAATACTCTGTATAATTCATTTGTAGCTCCTTGAAAAAGCCTTTTGCAATCAATTCAAATAGTTAAAAAAGACTCAATTGTCAATTAAATACTAAAAGGCACCATATATGACCAAAATGACAGATGTCTGTCCAATCGATTATACATCAATTTGAAAAAGACAAAGTGTAGTATTAATAGATGCTTATATGGAGGACACCATGAGTAGATTTACCTTTTTGGGTTTTCTGGTTTTAATGATCATTTTAGTTACTATTTCTGACTCCTCTTCACAGGAGAATGACAGTTATGTCCCACCTCCAAAACTTCCTGCCTACAAGACTCCATCAGAAAAGACCAAGACAGGGTTCAGACTATACGACTATAGATCTGCGAATATAGACCTGTATAAAATTACAAAAGCACCATCAGTGGGAGTAAGGGCTGTTGCAGAATTTGAACCAGTATCAATACTACTGCTTGAATATTTTCCAGGCTACTATGATACAGTTTACCAGGAAATGATTACAGCAGTAATAGACAGGGTAAAAATATATTTCTTCTACAATACAAGCTCAATGAAAAATACAATAATAAGTAAGATGAAAGGATGGGGAATCAGTCAGACCCAGATTGACAACAACTGCGTATTTGTAAATACAGAGGTGGATTCAGTCTGGACAAGAGATAGCGGACCAAATCCAATAGTCTCCGCTGATAACAAATATGGAATTATAGATTTCAGATATTATCCAGATAGATATTATGACGATAAAATACCGACAGAACTTGGACTTCTCTTAAATCTTAATATATTCAGGCCATCAATGGATTTTGAAGGCGGAAATTTTATGACCAATGGCAAAGGGTTATGTATGGCTACAAAAGGTTCTATCTGGGAAAACCTGCCAATGACCGACTACGATATAAAGAAGATTTTCAAAGATTATTTGGGCTGCGAAAAGACAGTATTCTTAAAACCGCTCTCTGGTGAAGGAACTACTCATATAGATATGTTTGCAAAATTTACTTCCGAAGATACTATACTGCTTGGGCAATATAAATACAGTCAGGATTGTATAAATTATGACATTCTTGAAGAAAATTATGCAACACTACTCAATACAACTACAGTAGACGGCAAGCCATTAAAGATAGTTAGAATCCCGATGCCCGATAACTCTGATGGTGTCTGGAGGACTTATACCAACTCATTACTGATAAATAACTTAGCACTTGTCCCCGTATATTCAAGGCACAATATATATGAGGTAGAGGCACTAAATGCATATAAAACTGCACTCGGTTCAGGCTGGACAATTGTTCCGATTGACTCAGAGGATATCATACCTGACGGAGGTGCAATTCATTGTATAACAATGACAGTCCCGGACTTTGAACTTGTTAAATTTCAAACTGATCCGGAATCCCTGTGTGGAAATTCGACTAATTGTGAGACTGAGGGCTGTGGAAATATAACTACCAAAGGATATTGCGATGGAGATATAGTTTTCTGGTGTGAAAATGGAAACCCATATTACTACGATTGTTCATCCCCCTGCAATATGGTTCCAAACGGATATCCCTGTGAGCAAAAATGTGAATACGACAATTCAAAAGGATACTATGATTGTATATCTAAATATATATGTACTCAATGCGTTGATGAGTGCCAGATGGGAGAGATGGGATGTTTTGATTCAACTACCGCATGGATGTGTGCCGGCGATACAGATAACGATGGATGCAATGAAATAGAAAAATCTTCATGTCAGAATAATCAAATTTGTAATAATGGACAGTGTCAATCTTCGTGTGTGCCAGATTGTACCAATAAAGAATGCGGAGATGACGGATGTGGTAGTATATGCGGTGAATGTAAACAGAATGAGTACTGTGGACAGGACTCAAAGTGCCATATAGTTTCTCAAGACGCATCAATAGATATACAGGAAGATATACAGGATAATGGCAATCTTCCAGATACTCATAATGAAGATATTGTATCTATGGATATACTGCAGGATTCAACAACATTACAGGACAGTTCAATAGATATATCCTCAGAAGATATAAAAATAAATGACATTATTACTTATGACGCAGGAGACGCAGCAAATATAGATGTAAATTATTCGGATACTCCAAATTATGATGCAATAACAGATATTTCCACCGTCGATACAAAAGTTTTGGATGCACATATTGATATAGGTATCGAAACTGACGCAAATGAAGAAAATCTGGCACCAGACAACTCATCAGGTTGTACATGTGCATTTGTTGAATAAAAGAATAAAAAAGTGCTAAAAAAGTGCCAGTTACCTCAAAAGGGTATTTTACTGCTTAACTATTTAATATTATTGACAAAATATTGTATTGCTTAAAGCCCTGGCATAATAAGAAATATCTAATTACTAAGTATAACGAAATGTAATAAATGAGAATTGAAATCAAATTAGCACTTTGTAACTGGCACTTTTTAATAAGAATATTAGGAATGATCACTGCTGTCCAAAATAATAATAAGTCATAAAATTTATCCTTATAAAACAATG
>JBBISZ010000160.1:0-1567 GCA_037441045.1 Deltaproteobacteria bacterium
GTTGGTAATAGAGACATATCAGGACTTACAAACTCAACTTCACCTATCACAAGGTTTCCATTTATAAGTCTATAAAAAGCCGCCTCCTGATCAGGATTTTCTCCATATCTCAAGCCTCTCTTCTCACCATCTACAACCCATGTAACCTTTTCATATATTAATGTCTTTACCTCATTTTCAAACTGCAGATCTATTTTAATTCTCTCAGGCAGATTGTCCTTAACAATCTTATGATACATCTGTTTTATATCCTGACTCATCTCTCCTCCAAGAAAATTATCTATCCATAAATTGATAACAGCTAAAATCCTGTTCACCCTTTTTGATTAGGAATTGACTTATATACTTATCATATTCTGCCGTTCTCAAGAATGCCTTCTTTGCAAGTTCAAATCTATCTTTTAGCATCAGCAAACCATTATTATCTTTCAATTTCGCAAGAATCATAGAATAATCAGATGGATCAACCACCACTGCCACGCGCAGGAAGTTCTTAGCTGATGCCCTGACCATTGTGGGACCACCAATATCAATATTTGCCCTTGCCTCTTCAAGCGTGACTGCCGGTTTTGATGTTACCTTTTCAAATGGATACAGATTTACTACAACCATATCAAAATGAACAGAAGAGGTTCTCTTGAGGTCGCTCTGATGATATTCATTGTATTTCTCAGTCAGAATACCAAGGTAGATCTTAAAATCCAGAGTCTTAACCAGACCACCCTGAGTCTCTGGCTGTCCTGTATAATCTGAAATCTGCACAATATTCTTCTTGTCCTTAATTATCTTTGAAATATAATCGTAAGTTCCACCAGTAGAATAAATTTTGATATCGGGATTTATTTCTGTAAGTCCTGATACAAACATATCAAGTCCACTCTTATCGGAAACACTTATAATTACGTTGTTTATTTTAATGGCATTATCTACCTTATTTACAATATTTACGCTCATAAGAACCTCCAGCGAATTATTAGCAAAGATAAACATTATTTTTTCAAAAATAGCAAACAAGAAAATTTTACCAAAAATTCATAACACCGATCAAAAGGAGGTCTACAAGCATATAAGGGTATAACTTAGAGAGAGGAATAAAACTTAAAGACAGGCAGAGAGATAAAAAATTCTAATGTTTATAAAGGCAGAGACAAATGAAAAAATATGGATGAGTCATACAATATTTGTCAACCACTTTGTCAACCAAAAATAGATAATTATTGTCAACCACACAAGGAAATTAAAAAGTGCCAGTTACCTTATAATTTACTGATATTATTGACAAAAATATTATCGCACTAACATTATTGTTTATTTTGTCAATCTGCTTCTGCACAAATAATATCTTTATTGCTATTAATTTATTTTTATCTTAAGACAGCCACAATCTGAATTAAACTCAAATAAATGCCAGAAACAAGTGCCAGAAACTCAATAATCCTTAATAATCTACTAACATAATCCTATTTTTAGACAAAATGTCATAATTTTACATCTACAATGGCACCACAATGTTTTATCATACTCTCAATCGCTAAACTGGCGTTCATATATTGAATTTCTATAACTG
>JBBISZ010000160.1:1577-6373 GCA_037441045.1 Deltaproteobacteria bacterium
TAAATATTTCATCAATAAATCCCTGCCCCACAGACTCAACTCCCTTAAAATCAAGAATCACTTTTTTGAACTTCTCAAGCCCAGATAATAATCTTTTTGCCTCTGAACGCGACACATAATTTGTACCGAGGAGTTTGACCTTTACAATAGTCTTATCAAATTCATAATCATATTCTCTGCTGGCAAACTTATCAAATATGTCCTTTAAAATTCTTCTGGTATACCTGTCTATTGAAAAATGAACCATAGTGCCTATCTGTGTTCTGATATTTTCTACAAAAACATCATCTTTTTCATTATCAAAAACCAGCCTGATCCTGTGAGACGATAAAATAAAAATATCAGAGGACTTTGAAGAAAAAAATATTCCTTCACCGGAATGCCTTTCTGGTAAGGTAGTGCTTTTACCTTTAATTATCTCAATCATAGCCTCTTCTTCGCTTTGAAAACCAAATTTTTTTCTTATTGATTCAAATACACCAATTCCGAAATCCCTGATAGTGCATCCTATTTTCAAAGGATTAATCTCAACAGAAATCCTGACTCTCCGTGAATAAGAGTGATCTATCACATTATTGAGCATTTCAGTAAAAACATAGTGAAAAATCTTGAAGGCATTTTCATTTAATCTTTTCTTTAGACCCATCTCAACCTCAACACGATCAAAGACTTTATCTTCAGCCAGCCCTTCTATATTGAATTCAAAATTCTTCCTGATTTCTTTCTGAATATTTTCTTTTTTACTATCAGATGTAAATATGGCATCTCTTGTATTCCCTGCTTTGAATATAACCCCCTGCCTCAACAAATTGCGTATATGCTTATTAACTGCCTGCCTTGAAATGCCAAGCCTCCTGGCTATTTCAGCACCAGAAACACCGCCAGACTCAGATATCAAAGCCAGTATTTTTTCTCTGGTATCCATATTATAAGTATAGTATTCGTCAACCACATTTGTCAACCACTTTGTCAACCAAAAATAGATAATTATTGTCAACCATACAATGAAATTAAAAAGTGCCAGTTACCTTATAATTTACTGATATTATTGACAAAAACATTATCGCACTAATATTATTGTTTATTTTGTCAACCTGTTTCTATCTATAGTTACTATTTTTTTAACAATACTATTCGATCATTGAACAGCCACAACCTGATGTAGATTCATCTTTACTTTTAACATCAGAAAGAGCGCCGCCACCGCCGGTATCATTTTCAATATAGATGTCGTATTCTACTCCCCCATCCTTCTCTGCCTGTTCAATACCTTCGCCCTTTAATGACACCTCATATTTGGGTGCAGTACCATCATTGGAATATATAACCATATTTGCAGAATAGGTCTTCACCACATCGGGCTTGAAACTAACTTTGATATAGCATATTCCATCAGGTGCAAACTGATTCCCCGAACAATCATCGGAATCTATTGAAAAGGCGGAAGAATCAACCCCTTCAAGAGCCACAGAAGTTATTTCCAGATTACCTGTTCCAGTATTTGATACCGTGAATGTAGTGGCAGGATAGACCTTATTAATAATTCTCTTGCCAAAATCATAAGACGAGGGGCTTACACTGATCTGGGAGGGTTTGTTGAGTACTCCTTCACCGGACAAGGAGACATCCACCTCTGGAAGTACGGAGTCATTTGAGGAGATCCTGGCGATAGCGCTCATCTTTCCAGATTTTGAAGGTTTGAAAGATACTGAGATCTTACAATTCTGTTGAGGTGCAAGTTTCAATGGACAGTTATTGGCTTTAATATCAAACTGGTCGGAATCCGTGCCAGCAATCTCCACATTTGTAATTGATAGATCAGAATCACCCGTAGAACTCACCATTATATCCTGAGCAGCAGATTCACTACCTGTATTTATTTTTCCAAAATCCATACTCATTGGGGTGACATTTATTGCCGCACCACCTGGCGCTCTACCCGTACCAATAAGTTCAACTGAATATTCGGGATTGTCAGGGTCATTACTTGAAATCTTCAGTTCAGCAGACCTATTCCCCTCAGCTGAGGGCTTAAAAGCCAGAGATATCTGACAGATGGAAGATGGAGTAAGTGTCTTCCCCTTGCAATTATCAGATTTAATAAGGAAGTCAGCCAGATTGGCGCCAGAGATCTTAGTATCGGATATAATTAGGTCTGATGTCCCTTTGTTTGTTACAAGTAGATTTTCGGCTGATGATTCAGTATCCACTTTAACAATTCCAAAATTTATCTGACTCTTATCCACAAAAATATCGGGCATATCCTTATCAATTCCATTACCCTTCAGTAGTACCATAGCAGTTGGTTTGTTGGGATCATCCGAGTCAATTGCAAGATTGGTGTTCTTACTTCCAGTAGATTGAGGCTTAAAGACCAGACTTATAGTGCAACTATTATTTGGAGCGAGTGTCTTACTTCCACATTCATCATTCTTTATCTCAAACTGGTCAGCATCATTTCCATCCAGATAGACCGAACTTATATTGAGATCTTTTGTGCCAACATTTTTTACCTCAACAGACTGAACATTTGACTCTGTATTTATCTTTACCGAACCGAAATCTATGCTCTGCTTATCAGTAGAGATGACACCTGATGAGGGATTCACTCCGTTTCCAGACATGTTTACGCTAAGGACAGGATGAGCAGGGTCATTGGAGGAGATATCCAGTTTTGATGTCTTACTACCTGTAGATGTTGGAGTAAAATCTACATAAATATGGCATTCATCATTTTCGGCAAGTGTTGCAGAGCTACATGATTCAGTGATAATGGAAAACATGGATGCATTGGTACCACTTAATTTAACAGATGTAATCTTTAGATCTCCTTTGCCAGTATTACTTACAACAACATCTTCAGAATTGGAGGATGAATTTACCACGACATCTCCAAAATCCACACTCGAAGGACTGACAGAGATCTGAGGTTCAAGATTGGATCCACCGCTTGAGGATCTCAGAAGTATCCCATCTACACCTGCCACAAAGAAGTTGCTCCCCAGATATTTTGAGTCATAAATATCTTTGTACTTTCCAGTATTAACATTGGAAAAATTCTGAGCATCCTTTGTATAGAAAAAATTGCCCAGATTCCCCGTAAACAGGAAGAATGATCCACCAAAAGACACAGTGGTGAGTTTGGTAGATAGATACTCCTTTGCAAGAGATATATTTGTCAGATCAGAGGACTTGTATATTCTGGAATTGTATAGATAATCAGACATCTTCTCCTGAGTGAGGAATAAGAACATCCCATTTCCATAAGCAATATCAACAATATCATAGGAATTAGGGAAGTTAACTTTACTATATGGACCAGAGGGATTTGTAGAGTAGATAAGAGTGCCGTTATTACCTGCTGCAACGATTCCTGTACCGTCAGATGCAACAGATCTCAGATTCTCACTCACATTCGAATTTACATTAAGCCAGCTCTTGCAATCTCCAGAGATATAAAGTGCCCCACCATCGCCCACAGCAATAAATTTATTTAGTACATAAATAATGTCATTAAAATTGTTTGAACCCGCATTTCCAGATGCAAACCACTCGGAGGTAGGATCGCTGGTATAATATATTTTTCCACCCGTTCCCACCGCACAATATGTCTCAGAGATAAGAGTACCATTTGAAGAGATACCTTTGATATCCATATCCATCTTTGCAGCCTCATTTAAGTACCAATCCTGTGAATCTGTAGAATATCCAAGAATTCCTCCACTTCCACCTGCCAGATAATATTCCTTCCCCTGATAGAGTGAATAGAGACTTCCTGGAATTTCAGGATGCAACTTCATAAATCCAGATGATGGATTGTAAGAAGTAATTATAAGACCGCCATTTCCTGCAAAGTATATCATTGAACCATCATAGGTTGCTGTCCTGAGATTATAACCGCTATTAATTTTTACAGGTGCAAAGTTATCTCCCGAAGTTGATGTTGCCATAAGCCCACCATAGCCAAAAATAATAAAATTATCATAATATCTGATTCTGCTGATCCATCCCGAAATCCCGAGATCCGAGACAGTCCAGCTCTTACCCTCATCTTCAGAGATAAGAACCTTATAATTCATTGATACAGCTACAAATTTTCCACTACCATAGGCGACACTTAAAACATCTCCCTGAGCAGGTGATGTTGAACAGCTGAATGAAATACCATTTTCAGACCTGCAGATTACAGAATTCTGCCCCACTGCCACATAAGTCCCGCTATCAGATACAGCAATATCATATAGATTGTCCTGAATTACAGTAGTTATCTTAGAAAAAGAATTTAAGTCTTCTGAGTATGCGATTGTACCCTTATTTCCTACAGCAATTATCCTGTCAGATCCAGCCACAACACTATTAAGAGAATTATTTAATGCCGTTCCTGAGATCTCACTCCACGACTTTCCATCAGAAGATTTAAATATCTTTCCAGAAGATCCCACACCCACAAAATATCCATTATAATCGGTCATTGCCATAAGGAGATCGGGTTGCGGTAAATTGTAAGTATCAAATGATAACATGGCATTGTCTGAGTAGAGAATCTTTCCACTGGTAAGTGAGGCAACAATTACAGAATTGGAATATTGAATTGAATAAATATCTTCTGAGATTGGAGAAGGACCTATCTGAACCCAACTCTTTAAAAAATCATCTTCAGCCGATTTGTTCATAGTTCGCATATCTGCCTTCTGCTCAAACTGTTCAAAACAGTTCATTCCAAAAACAAAAGCAACAAAAATCGCTACCAGAATAATAATAAAACTCCCTTTTCTAAATGTACTCATGCATTACCT
>JBBISZ010000161.1:0-236 GCA_037441045.1 Deltaproteobacteria bacterium
ACCCGAATATTTCTCATTGTACTTGCGTATTACCTCGTTGGTTATATCCATTGATGGAAGCGCATATAGGATTCTACCTTCCATCTTATCCAGAATCAATGTAAATCCATCTTTCTGGGCAATTTCAGCAATAATAGATTGCGCCTTGTCAAAAATCTCCTTTGTCAGTCCCAGTTCGTTCTCAGATAGCTCTTTCTGAAGTTTGGCGTACAACTGCTGCAGTTCTATAAAATCCT
>JBBISZ010000161.1:246-6359 GCA_037441045.1 Deltaproteobacteria bacterium
GCTGCAACTCCTGTTGCTTCTGCTTCCTCTCATCGTCTTTTAATACAAGAGACTGCTTGTCATAATCATCCTTCTTCTTCTTGAGTTCTTCCTGCTTCTTGTCGAGCTGAGCCTGCTTATCATTAAACTCTTTTCTCAATTTCTCTTTTGCCTTTGCCCCATCCTCCACCTCATTCAAAACCCTCTGCATATCAACATATCCTATTTTCACTTTGGACTGCGCAAATGCAAATACTGGAATCAAAATAAAAAATACCGCCATTGCAATAAAAAGTTTCCTTGTCATTTTTTCTCCTTTTTAATTATAATTTGGGTTTTACCTTTGATTTGAGCAGATCTCTAATATCCCTTGAAGGTAGAACCTTCCCCTCTGCAATCTCTCTCAAAGCCACAACCACAGGTTTGTTCTTACTGATTATTGTAGGTCTTGCGCCATTAAAAAGCTGCCTTGATCTCCTGGCTGCCACAAGGACAAGTGCAAACCTATTATCCACATACGGTAGACAATCTTCAATAGTAACTCGTGCCATCTTCTAACCTCCTATTTGCCAGGGCTGCTTACCTGCCCCTGCGTCTGTTGCTCGAGGTATTCGCCTATTGCAAACGAAACCTCTTCAAACTTTTTCGGGTCAATAAAGGATATCTCATTTTTTATTATTGATTTGAGATGTATTCACTCTTTATCCTTTGATCTTAATTAAACTCTGCCAATCTCCTTGACAGAGAATTCCTTATTATAATCGTTTTTTCTGGTTTGTCCAGATTATATTTTTTATCGACAACAGGATTTGAGGGTTTCATAACAGTTGCCTTTGTGTCGCTCAAAAAATACAGTAGTGAGGATACCTTGTAATATTTTAATTTCTTTCTTGAGTCCTGATCCTTATAATACCAATCTGAAGCAGTATCTGTCTGATCTTTTTCAAAAACATACTTATTCTCATGATCAATGAGTTCTATATTGAATACAGAATCACTTTCAAAATCAAGGATCTTCTTAAATGTGTAATCAAAGGGCATCTTGTCCAGATCTTTATAAAAAGAGATATCAACCTCTATGGGCACCTCTGTATTCTGTCTCATCACAAATAGTCTTTCTGTACCAGAATTGTCCTTAATTTTTGAAAGTTTTATAGATGAAACAGACATGTCCGCCCCTTTATATATTTTGAGATAATCCTCACTCTTATCAAGTCCATACTGAGACACAGCCTCTTTTTCTTCAAAGAATGCCTTTGCTGTTAGATTTTTTATGCTGTTTTTAATCTTATTTAGTTCTTCCTCGTCTGCCCTGACGTTGAGAGGAGATAGCATCTGCCATACCTTATCTTTTTGTTCAAACACATAAATACTGTTCTGAATCTTAAACTCTATCTTCTTTATCTCATTGGTCTCGACCTTGAACACAGATTTGTCTCTCAGGCTAAAAAGATCTTTGTCCAGATTGCCTTTTACATACCCCTCAATCATAAATATCTCTGGAGAATCCTCAAATTTCATATAGTATTTTCCATCAAAATCGTTTCTTATACCTGAAAGCAGGGTTTTCACATTTCCATTTGAAAGTTTATATTCTATCCTCAATGATGGGGTGGTAAGTCCGTAGTTCGAGAGCCTTTCATTGTCAACAAATCGCGTGGTAGATTTGAGCGTCTCCAGAGTGTTGAGTATTGTATCTACAACATTCTTATCAGTCTCAGATTGAATTGGTGAAATTATATAGAAACTCCCATCCTGCTTTTTTAGGTGAATAGTCTTCCCATCTTTGTGAGTAAGCTTGAGTTCAGAGATATCATCCTTCTTCAGGTCTTTTACAACTTTGGTGCTCTCCTCCTTCTTTGTTACCTCCTCCTCCGCCTTCTTAAACTCAACAAAATATGCATACAATCCAAGAATAATCAGGATAATTATTGCCAGAAGAGTCTTCAAAAGAGACTTGTGAAAATCCTTCATATATAAACTCCTTTTTGATTCAGAATGATTACTTTCTTCTCCTGTTGATGGTAAGGACAATAGCCCCTACGAAGAATAATAATGGAATCCCGATCATTGTAGTATATGTTACTATATTTGCCTCCTTCTGTGTCAAAAACACTCGACTGGCAGCCCTTTTCTTGGGTCTGATGGATATAAGTTCCTCCCGCTGAGTTACCCAGTTTATAGTGTTATTAAATAGGTCTCCATTTCCCGAATAAGGTCTAAATTTGTTATTTGCAAATTCTGAATCACCAAATACAACAATTCTTATATCAGGAGAGTTTTCACCTGCAGATGCATGTTTTTTGGAAACAGCAACAGCAATAGAAAGTGGACCCTTCTTATCCACACCCTCGTCAAATGAGACCTCACCCTTTTTAACGGATTCCATATTTGTCTCTGCCCAGCTGGAGGGGGTGGTGGATGCCAGAGTCTTCACAGACATACCAGGCGGAATAGTCTGTATGGGACTTACAGTTCTGGAGGTCGGGAAGAATGTTCCAGACCCAAAACCTTTTGTAATCTCATGGTCACTATATTGAGCTACAAGAGGAATACTCGCCCCCATACCAAATGCCCTCGACATTGGATTTACAATGAAATCCTCTCCTACATTAACACCATACACCAGAAGTAGCCCTTCAAGACCTGACTTTATCAAAGGCTCAATCATAACATCCAGTCAACCCAATTTCTCCGTTAGATATGTAGAGATCGCCTTTACCTCCTCAGGTAGATATAGCCGTTTTGGACCTGCAATTACCAGTGCAGCCGCATCATCTGGAATCTTCTCCATCCCCACATTGATCTTTCCTACCTCTATACCCTCTTTTTTAATACTCTCGGCTGAGAGCGCATAACCCGTCTCTTCCTTGCTATCTATATCCGCCTCACCATGACCGGTTACAAAATAGACTTTCTTCTTTTCAGCCTTTACAACCGAAATTAATCCATTGGTAAGACCTTCTTCCGTTGGATCTTTTACCCTGCTCTCTCTATCTGCGCCTTTAAGAACAATTCGAGGTCCTGTGCTGGTAATTCCGAATGCGTTTACTTTCTCGGGATTCTTTACAGGATCTACAAATTCGTATGAAAACAGTTGATTGTAATATTTATAATTTTCAAAGAGATCTCTCAACCTCTCTGTCTCAGGTGCATCAGGTGGATAAAATGCTATCGCCTTAACCTCCGATTTTAATGTCTTCAAAACCTTGAGTGTCTGATCAGAAAGTGTATAGATCTTATCCTGATTAAGATCAAACTTGTATGGGTGTCTCACAACGATATAATTTATTACAACAATTATCGCTACCACTACCAGAATAACAATGAGCATATTGGTTCCATATCTCGTGGATCGGGCAGAAAAGAATTTTTTGACAGTATTAAAATTGATTATACCATATACCAGTAACAACAATATGCCTGTACCGATAACAACAAGAGGGAGCGCCGTAGTCTCAGGTTGAACTGCAAACATAAAAAGCCCTATTAATGTCCCGATAATTCCTATTAATCCAAGAATGTTTCCTACTCTATTCATAATTACCTCCATCTCTGAGAAGAGATTACATGCTGGGTCAAAAATAGCCCAAAAAAGATTACTGATAGGTAATAGACAACATCTTTAATCTCAATCAGCCCTTTTGTAAACTGATCCAGATGTTCCAGAATGGATAGATATCTCAACAACTCTTTTGCAGCCCCTTCAGCTCCGGCAGCCGCCCAACCAATTACCCAGAATAACAAGAGAAGTCCAAATGCAACAATTGCGGATATAATCTGTGATTCTGTGAGAGATGATGCAAAGATTCCAAGCGAAGCAAAGGCAGCACCAGCCAGAAACAGTCCGAGCCCGGAAGTAATCAGAGGCATCCACTCAATTGAACCAGTGGAGAGTCCACCATCTGAACCGAAGAAAGATAGTAATATGGGGTATATAAAAACTATAAGAACCATTGAGAGAACTACCACAAGAGATGCAAGATATTTTCCGAGGACTATCTGCCAGGTTGAGACAGGAGAGGTCATAAGCAATTCATAGGTCTTTAGCCTCTTCTCATCTGCAATGAGTCTCATAGTAATCACCGGTATCATCAGCAGGAAAAAGACATTAATATTCAAAAAAAGTGGTCTCATTACCATATCGTTCAGATTCATATGTTCCAAAAGTTGAGGTGCCTGATATTGCAGATACTGTAGTGATTGTCTCTGAAAGTATTTAAAAATCTGTAAGAAAAAATAACCAGAGACAAGAGAGAAAATGCCAAAAACCACATATGCTACAGGTGTATCAAAATAAATCTTAAACTCCTTCTTAAAAATTGCCCAAATATTCTTCATTCTGAACCTCCTTTATGCTGCTTTCTCTTCAGTCGTAAGCTCTCTAAAAACATCCTCAAGACTCATCGTCACTGGCCTCATCTCCAGCAATCCAAAACCGCCATCCACAATAAATTTTGCAATATCCTCCCTCTTATCTTCTCCAGACTCAAACACAATATTGAATCCATCCTCCATCTGAGGTGGTTGATTTATAGAGACCGTAAATTTATCCTTTATCTGTTTCATAAGTTCAACAGAGAATCTTCTGACCCTTATTGCAATCTCATTTATTTTTTTGCGCCTTCTCAAGAGATCCTCAATATTCTCAGTGGCTACTATATGCCCCTTATGAATCACTATAACCTTTCTGCAGGTCATCTCCACCTCTGGAAGGATGTGAGTGGAGAGAATTACCGTCTTCTCCCTCGCCAGCTCCTTTATCAAGCTTCTAACCTCAAAGACCTGATTCGGGTCAAGACCGATAGTCGGTTCATCAAATATTACTATCTCTGGATTACCCAGAATTGCCTGAGCAATACCCACCCTCTGTCTGTAGCCCTTTGAAAGATGGGCAATAAGTCTCTTTAACACATCTTTTATAGAACATTTCTCTGACACCCTATCAATTTCATCATTTATCTTCTTCCCATCTACACCCTTAATACTTGCAACAAATTTAAGATAGTCATTTACCGTCATATCATTGTAAAGTGGTGGATTTTCGGGGAGATAACCTATTCGTCTTTTTACCTCCATAGGATTTTCAAAGACATCAAATCCTGCCACACTCGCGGTCCCACTATCAGGTGGCATAAATCCTGTTATAACCTTCATTGTAGTAGTCTTCCCCGCTCCATTTGGACCAAGAAAGCCCACTATATCCCCCTTTTCAACAGAAAAACTCACATCCTCAATAGCCCTGATGTGCCTGTAAAACTTGGTCAGTCCTTTAACTTCTATCATTTAAACCTCCTGAAAACTTTATTCCTGCATAAAATCGTTCAAGTAATAGCATACACCTATTCAACAAAGGCAATTAAAAAATATTCCAGAAAATTACTCAAAATTTTATCTTTTCACAGAATTATATGCGTAATTCGTGGACTGCGGATATCGAACATTTTGATAAGAAAATTAGTGGATATCGATAAAATTGGATAAAATTGTACCTGGCACCAAACTAAAACTAAAATGAAACATAAAAGGTACCTGGCACTAAGGGTAGATAACTTTTCTATAAGTGAAATATTTTCCCATAATATCCACATATTAGCAAAATGTCACCCTATATAAATACGTGGCATCAATTTTCTAAAATAAAGAAGGAGGTTTTATTATTTCTTGCGCCCAAAAGACAGATTTCACTATTAAAATCAATCAAAAGTCAATTTTACCCAGTATACTATACACAGCAAATACAACATTAATCTAAAGAGGTACATTATAACCATAAAACAATACACCGAATATTACTTTTTAGTGCCTTCTTTTTAGTTATAAGAACGGATAATTAACTAGCCCGCAATTTGTAAACAATTTGAACAATTTGTACATGGCACTAATAGTTAAAAAATGCTCTAATATTTCAATTTTGACAATAAAATGGACAATAAAATGTACCTGGCACTTATAGGTGAAAAATTACTTCAATATTTTAATTTTTACCAATAATATCATAGTGTTAGAGTGAGCTTTGGCAATACAAAGTACCTGGCACTCTTAACTTTTTGTAACTTTTTGAACGAAATTTCACCGAAAAAGGTGTATGAATATTATAAGAGCAGGACGGAGATAGAGCAGGCGTTTGACAG
>JBBISZ010000162.1:0-6291 GCA_037441045.1 Deltaproteobacteria bacterium
AAGGTACAAACCATCTCCAGATCATCCATGGAAAAGATCCTTAAATCTAAAGAATTTGACATTTCAAAGTAGTAATAAAGTGTGACATGAAATGTAGTAATAATATGATCATATCTGGTGAGCCCTTTTATGTAAGTGGTTCAACTAATGTTATTTGTTCACATCTGTCCAGAATAAATTTTGCAAAGAATCCTTTGAATTTAATTTTTCATTTAATCTTTGATTGATCAATAATCATTCTGATGGCATTATTGAGGATCAATCTATATACATACACGGATTTATGGGAATGGATAAATAAACCTTTTTAGACCCTGCCAAGTGGGTCGATGTATAGCAACTTTCTTTAAGTGGTATTTAATTAAACATCATTTTGAGGGATAAAGAAGAGATGATAGTGTAACCTGATTTTGTAACTGCAAAATAGCCATATCTGATGCATTGTTTTATAAGGATAAATTTTGTGACTCAGGATTATTTTGGATACCAGTATATTGCACCTTATTTATCAATGCTATAAATATTTCAGATTTTATCTTTTGATTTAGTGAATATTATCTTGAGTGTTGTCTTGACATTGGGTTGCAAAGATATAATATTAGACATTCTCTTTTTGAGGGTGAGTATATGAAATACTTGTGGTTTTCGCTGATATTTATCTCATGTGCAGGGATTATTGGAAATGAAAAACCTGTACTGGAAAAAGTAACTTTTAAGGAAGAAAATAATAAGGTTTTAATGAAAGAGGAGAAAAAGATTATGAATGTTGAACAGTATGGAAATATCAAAAGTTATAAATTGCAGAATGGATTAGAACTTATAGTTGAAGAGGATCACAGTGCGCCTGTGGTGGCTATTCAGGCATGGGTGAGGGTTGGCTCTGCAGATGAAACGGATGATATTGCAGGCGTTGCCCATCTGCATGAGCATATGCTTTTTAAGGGAACATCAAGACGGGGAATTGGAGAGATTGCTCGAATAATAGAGGAGAACGGAGGAGATATAAATGCGTGGACATCATTTGATGATACTGTCTATTATGTTGTGATGCCATCAAATAAGGTGGAGATGGGGCTGGATATTATTACAGATGTAATAATGAATTCCTCATTTGACCCGAAAGAGTTGCAGAAGGAGAAGGAGGTAGTTCTGGAGGAGTTGAGACAGAATAGAGATATTCCTCAGAGGAGGTTGATAGATGAACTTTTTAGTCTGAGTTATGAAAAGCACCCGTACAAAAGACCCGTTATTGGATATCAGGAGTCTGTAAAAGGTATAACAAGACAGAAAATATATGATTTTTACAGAAAGTATTATGTCTCTTCAAACATAATAATAGTTGTTGTCGGTGATATTACAGGGGATGAGGTTTATAATAAGATTCAGAATTTTATGAAGGATTTCAGTGGAGAAAAACCCTCTTTTGAAAGAGTCTCTGAGCCCGAACAGAAATCACCAAAGATAAAGATTATTAGAGATAAATTTGTAGAGTCTCAGATAGGTATTGCATGGCATATTACGGATGTAAAGGATGAGGATACGCCTGTGCTTGATCTATTATCTGTTCTTTTAGGGGGTTCTCAGTCGAGTAAACTCAGAGAATCTATAGTAGTGGAGAAGACACTTGCAACAGATATTTTTGCATATTCGTACACTCCTCTTAACAATGGTCTTTTTATTTCCGGAGCAGGTCTACCTTTTGTAAATATACCGGCAGCGCTAAATGAGATATTTGATATAATCAACAGATATAGATATGAAAAATTTACTACTGGTGAAGTCAACAAGGCTATTGTGCAGGTTGAGAGTGATGATGTGTTTTCTCTTACAACGATGCAGGGGAGGGCGAGAAAACTTGGCTTTTATAAACTAATGACAGGTGATTATAATTATGGAGTAAAATATCTAAACAGGATAAAGAGTGTTACCCCGGAGGATCTATTGAGAGTTGCAAATAGGTATCTGACGCTGGAAAATATGAGTGTGGTAATACTCCTTCCAGATTCAATTAAAGAGCAGATTATTACAGAGGAGCAGATTATTAATTATTATAAAGTTACTGAAGAATTTTACAGGAAGAGAGGGGGTTCTAAGAATGAATCAAGTGAGATATACAGGAAGGTATTAAAGAATGGTATTGTTTTGATTGTAGAGAAGAACTCAAGACTGCCTATAGTGTCTGTCAGGGCTGTGAGCCTCGGAGGGGTGAGATATGAAACTGAAAAGAACGCCGGCATAAGTTACTTTATATCGAGGATGCTTACAAGGGGCAATAGCTCAATGAGTACACTTGAGATAATGAGGAGTATGGATAATATTGGAGGTTCTATCGGGGGTTATTCAGGGAAAAATTCACTTGGTATTCGTGCAGAATTTTTAAGTAAATATCAGGATACAGGATTCAAGATATTGCTGGATTGCCTTTTTAGATCTACTTTTTCTGAAGAGGAGATAGAGAAGGAGAGAAGATTGATAATTGAAGAGATAAAAAACAGAGAGGATGATCTAACCTTTCAGGCAATTCAACTATTTTTGGAAACTCTCTATGTGAAGCATCCATATAGATTTGACATACTTGGAACTGAAAAGAGTATCTCAGGCCTTTTAAGAAGTGACCTTGTTAATTTTTATAAGGAGATTATTGTTCCATCGAATGTTGTCATAGCTGTTGTTGGTGATGTTGAGCCTTCTATGGTTGAACAGATGATTGAACAGAAAACTGCAGATATAATTGCTAAAAAGTTTGAACCTGTAAAACTGGAATCTGAGGTTGTGCCAGATAAACTGAGGAGGGCAGTAGTTTACAAAGAAAAAGAGCAGGCACATATAGTCATAGGTTTTCTGGGTAGTACAATATATGATAAGGATAGATATGCACTTGAGTTGTTATCAGTAATATTGGGTGGGCAGAGTGGTAGATTGTTTGTAGATTTGAGAGATAAAAAATCTCTTGCATATACTGTGTCCAGTTTTCAGGTGGATGGACTTGAGAAAGGATATTTTGCGATCTATCTATCCTGCTCGCAGCACAAGGTGGCTCAATCCGAAAGCGCTATATTTGAGGAGATATCACAACTTATTAAAAACGGGGTTACCACTGATGAACTTGAGAAGGCAAAGAATTACCTCATGGGTATTCATTCAATAGAGATGCAGGAGTATGCAACAAGGGCTTATATGTATTCGCTCGATGAACTTTATGGATTGGGATATGATTATCACAAGAAGTATCTCGATATTATAAAATCTGTATCCATAAATGATATAAAGGATGTGGTAACCAGATATATCAATTTAGAAAATGCTGTAGTGGCTACATTAAAATCAGAGGCTAAATAGTTAATATTGAGTGTCTGGACAGCTCTTTTGTAAGTTCTGATATATAAATTTTATCCTTATCAATTTTTGTCTTTAGAAAGAGCAGAGAAAATGACTCTATTGTAAGCGAATATTTCATCCCTGTAATATCAGCCTGTCTATCAAAGAATTTCATGAAGTTGTATCTTAAGAGTCTCATGGCGATCTGTGGGTTTATATCCAGTCTGAATATCTTGTCTCCTGGTTTTTCCTGCTTAATCCTGGTCTTGAGATTGTTCAGTCTGTGCATCGTCTCAATCTCAATGTCGCCAAAATAGACCGGGTCAATTATTGAAATTCCCCTTGTTATAATCTGCAGTCTGTTGCCTATTTTGATGGATAGGTCAATCTGTTTCTTGCTTTCCAGATTTATATATTCAATATTAGTATTGAATAGATATAACGGGATAAGAAAATCCATATTATAATCATTATCAAAAAAATATGTCTCTATCTCTTTGAGCGTATCATTCTGAAGGATATATGTGCTCTTACAACTTCCACAAAAGAAGGCATATTCATCCCTCTCTCCTTTGAGAGGATCTTTACATTTTTTGCATCTCAGTGAAATTACCAATTTCAAACTCCTAATAATACTTCTTTCTGCTATTTAATACCATCTGTTCAAGAATTTTAAATAGAGGTGAAAGTAGCTTCTCTATTGGAGTAGTTTCAGGTATATTTAGTTTGTTTATCTCAACTTTATCGCCCCTGATAACAATCTCGCCATAATTTCGATAAAATATCCATGCTACATATATGGCAAAAAGAATTGATAATATAAAAATTAGAAACACCGGTAAAAAGAAGAATCCACCCAATATCCCACCGGATGCTATCCCTTTTATTATGAAATTAAAAAGTCCCCCGCATATCCATGCAATTACAATTGAGGAGAGAGCCATTGGAATAAATCTGTTATCCTCAGCCTCAGGTGCGATGCCGTATATAATCTCCCCGGTGACACCATCAATGGAAAAGTGAAAAATATTATTTCTATATTGCAGAATAACTCTTATAATAGGGTAGTATAATATTGTCCTGTTTTCTATGATTATCTCTGTAGAGATATCCTTATTCATAGTTGCAAAATCCCTTAGTAATTCCTCCTCGGAATTGATGGTTATATCCGGTCTCAGATAGACAGCATCCTCCTGAGTTATATCCTCTCTAAGTTGAACTGGAATTATTCCATTTTTGATAATACTATCAGGATTTGTCCCGGATATACCCCAGTTTGTAAGGGATACAGCAGGTCTGAAATGTCTGAAGGATGAAAATAATACTCGCGTATCCTCTTTTACTTCATATGTTGTTCTATCCTGTTCTTTAATGATATGTTGTCCGCATCTGTATCCTGTAATACATAAAAATGGTACATAGTACAGGGTGCGTGAGACTATTCTGGATTTTTGTATGAAGTCACGGGCTATTAAAAAGTGCCTCAGGTTTTTGAGTAGTATGCGGCTGGCATCCTTTAAGCCAATTTGTGACCTGATATAAAAGCTTGAAGGTTCATTTTCCAGTCTGTAGAGGATAGGTGTATGGCAGTACTGGCAATTGGTAATACCGGAGGTGCTGGCAATATGAAGAACTGCACCGCATTCAGGGCATTTTACTGTTCTGGTCTTGAGATACATATGTATCCTCTATAAGGTGATATATTGATGGGAAGAGAAACCATATAATACTAATAGTTGCAATATTCAGAATAATACCTATGAGTACTGATTCAAACGAATAAAATTCCAAAAATAGAACAAATGAAGTAATTATGAATAGGTACATATAAATTTTCTCTCTTAGAGTATCCCTTTTTACTGGGAGAATATCTGCGAATACCTCCTGAGAAAATGCATCTATTACCAGACTATATTCCGCGGATAAATACGAGTATTTTATTAATATGAGCGGGTATAATATAAGGTTTAATTGTTTCTCTTTACCTAACTTAAACTCTATCTCCGGTTCAAGCAGTTTATAGTTGGACTTTTGATCATCTGTTATGAATGTAAGTTCACCCCCCTTAAATTTAAATTCTGAAAGTATAGGGTAATTGCTGTCGTGGATTGCTGGTAAAAGTTCTATCTTCTGATTCTCTCTGTAAAAAGGATAGAAGACCGCCTCCTTCCCTAATATTTTAACCTCTCCAGTATATTCATTTTTTTTCAGATACTCTGCTATCAGGAGCTCTGCCTTATCGGGAGATATTGTAGGTTTTAGAATATAGCGATTGCCTGTCTGTGTGGATGTGACAAAGATAGATGCGTTGCAGAATTTACAGTTTATAAATATGCTATCAGTCTCTGGTTCAAATTGTGAACCACAATTTGGGCATTTTGCAATCATCAATAGACCTTCTCTATTCTTATTCCTGTGTAATAGTGCTTCAGGATATCGGAATATCTATATCCCTTCTCCGCCATACCGATTGCACCCGTCTGACACATACCAACACCATGTCCCCAGCCCGCACCAGTAAATATCAGACTGACTATTTTGCCTTTCATGTCTTTCTTCTTTTCAATAATCATCAATCCACTCTTAAGACCACCAAACAGTTGGCGGATATTGTATTCTCTGTCAATATAGAATTTTTTATCATTAGAGAAAATTGTAATACCTTTTATTCTGCCAGAGGTTCCCCTTCCTTCTATAATAATATCATCCAGACTTTTAATATCAAATCTTTTTTTTAGAAGTGTTAGAATTTCATTGTAAGGTATTTCGATTTGCCATCTAAAGGCTTTTTTATTTGAGAATGAGGATTTTGAGCAGAAGGTCTCACCTCCTACATATAAGAATTCTTCCAGATTTTCTTCACTGATGCCATCTTTGAATTTTTTATATATGATAGAATCAGTTTCAGCATCTACTATCGGCTTAAGATAAGGATCTGGATGTTCGCCCCAGACGGTTGAATTATCCTCGGTA
>JBBISZ010000163.1:0-6270 GCA_037441045.1 Deltaproteobacteria bacterium
TCAGAGTATAGATTTTTTGAGCAAAAATGCATCAGATGAACTGGATGCAGGTATAATCTCCGAATTCGAAAAAGGGCTTATATCATTAAATACATCGTTTGTTGCATTGAATATGGTAGGACCGTTTGTCCCATCATACGGCGTCTACATTGAAGTGAGAACTATTATAGGTAAAGAGTAAATCTTAATTCTTATACTGCCTCCTCAACCTGTGGTGTGATACATATAATCTCCCGTCTGTTTTTAGTGCAGAACCAGAGCTCTCTTTTGAACGATTTCATATTTTAATTCCAGCAAATTAGTTAAATTATTTCAGTGGTAAAATGTACTTTATTTCCTCTTTGTGCTGTTCTATCTCTATCAGATAGTTTGCATATATATTTTTAAAGGTCTGTGTTGAATTGATTTTGTCGGGCCAGATTACTGTAATTTCATCAATCTTGCAGTTTTTGCCCATTCCAAAATGGAGAATCAGATCGTTCTGGAGCCCAAAGTGCCCATAACCTCCCTGAAGTTCTTTATATTGTATTAAATCACCACTCTTTATTTTTACCTTTGCTCCGATGGCAGACCTGTTTGATTTTCCTGATGCCCCGATCAATTTTATTTCTACTGCATTTGAATCAATTGATGCATTGTTTTTGTAAAAATAGACATAGTTATCTTTCCAGTCTGTATTCCTCATTGTGCTTGAGCCCACTATTACATCCAGATCTCCATCTCTGTCAAAATCTGCAACAGCAACCTCCTGTGATTGTTTGTGGGCAATACCTGAAATCTGTGCAACCTCTACAAATGTATGATCAGGCTTCTGCATAAATAAGAATGCCCTATCTCCAGGATAATCCGAACTGGCAATAAAAATATCGGGCAGACCATCATTATTAAAGTCAAAAACTACGCCAGAAATATCGCCTTCATTCCAATCGGTAATCCCCCATTTGCGTTCAAGTCCGCTCACCTTGTTATCAATTCTTTCAAAGTAAAATCCGTATTTGTTGTCAGATACCACATTTCTTAAAAGTTGTGTTGGATCAGACGATTGTCCTATATGCCAGTGTCTGATCTCGGTATGGATTATATCGGGATTTCCATCATTATCCACATCAGCGCAGATTGTAGTAAATGTATTGCCATTGAGTCTAAAAGGTTGATCGTCCACACCAAATGCCCAGTATTCACCCGAACATTGAATTTTTGGTTGACCGACAGAAGGTGGGCAATAAACAGGATCTTCAGGATGCATCTTGCAGTAGCATTTGTAAAACTCATTGTCAGAATAATCAAGATTTGAGTCTCCTGCATAATTTATATCCCTTCCTATCTCAACATACTTATCACCAGAGAATAGCCAGAATTTGTTCCACTGTCTTCCATAACTGCTGGTCATAAGTTCAACTTTACCGTCATTATTGATATCGCAGGAGGTAACTCCATAGGTTGGAGCACTGGAATAACCTTCTTCATAACCTTCATCATCAGGAGTCAGTAATCCCATCTGCTCTGTAACATCAATAAAATTCCCCTTTCCATCACCCTTGTATAATCTATCTGAGAAAGATTCCAGAAATCCCCAGATTTTGTAAAATGCACCCACAAATAGATCTATATTTCCATCTCTGTCAAAGTCTGTAAAGGTGGCGGATGTGACTGTGGCTCCTTCTCTGAAGATATTATTTGGTGGGGCGAGAACAAGGTGTCCTTTACCATCATTTAAGAGTATCTCCGATCTATCTCCGGGATCTTTAGGATTTGCACTGGAAGAAAGATCTGTATATGTCCCGCTGAATAGATCAACCGTTCCATTGTTATCTATATCTGCACCGATTGCAAAATTGGCTGCTCTTGAGAGATTTGATTCTTCTCCTCTTATCTGACCATAGGCAGATTCGGAAGTAAAGTCTACAAAGCCAGATCCCTCTTTTATTTTATTGAGCAGAACTCTTTTCTGATACCATGGTGGATTCTTTGAAAAATCGTCTCTGGTATTTGCATTTACTCTATGAACTATAAGGTCGGGATAATAGTCATTGTCTAAGTCTACAGACATGAGTCTTATGCCCAGAACTTTGTCCTTGAGATTCATACTCTCTGAGACTTCATCAAAGTATTTTCTTAAACAAATGGAACTATCAGTTAAACATATATCCTCAAAGCCTGCATCAACTTCATTTTTGCAGATAAATTCTACATCAGGTAATGATTCTAAAGCATCAGATACATCCGATGTATCACCAACATCATTCAGATTATTGATGTCCTCTGGAGTCGTATCAATAGCTATGGTATCACTTAAAGAATCAGAAGAGGTGTCATTTAATACTGGCAATGTGTCATGGCCGATATCCTGTAAGCCTGAAGAACCGTTTGAACAGTTAAGAATAACAAAAGGCAGAATGATGAAAAAAAATTTGTATTTCATAATATACCTCCAATTACAGTTATTATAAGTTTCTGGATTGAATTCGTCAAATTGATTATCTCTTTTTCTTATTACATTTCAAGAATAGAAGGAGTAGTAAGATCTCAAGTATAAGAAGAAAGATAAATTCTATCAGGTTGAGTCTGTGATATAACTTTCCGCTTTTTGCTTTGATAAAAAAATCTGATGAGCATGAATAGAGAGTAAATATTAAGATTGTACCAATTAAGTATTTTAGATTACTGACTATTAGTTTCATAACAATTCGTATAATATTTTTTTAGAATAGAAGCAAGAGTTCCTAATTAACACTTTACAAATTTCTAAATGTTATATAATAAATCCAGAATTTATCATTTGAGGAATATACAAACTTTTAAGAGGTTTTTATGAATCAGGTATAGTAAGATTAGCAAACTATTTTATTGATAGAATTTCAGGTATGTTTGAATCTAAAAAGATAACCATGCTTAAAATCATTATTGTAATTTATTCTTCTCTCATGATTTTCTTACATAGAAGGGTAAATGAAATTGTAGATATTCTTTATAAAAGATATTCATTTGAGAGTATAGATAGATTTTTATTTTATTTGCTGTTTGGAATTATTATTTTAACTCTGGGCTTATTTATAATAAGACATTTGAGGGATAAATTAAGCATTGTTGCACCTGCCGTTTTAATAATAATCTTCCCGATTCCATTGATGTATATATTTCTATTTGTCTCAAGCGTTGAGGCAGTTCATTTTTTTCAATATGCTATCCTCGCAATCATGCTAATAATGATTTTTAAGAATATAATTGCAGTATTTTCAATATCAGTGGTTTTAGGCGTCATTGATGAGTTGTATCAGTATTTTGTTTTATATGCAGGCGATTTAGATGCATATATGGATTTCAACGATATGTTTTTGAATGTTCACGGGGCATTAATAGGGATAATAATTTCCCTAATTGTCAGAAATCCTTCTTGATAATCAGGAATCTGCTATCTGAAATTGCACCCTCATCTCCAGCCTTAAATCCGAGTTTCATAGAACTTATATATGCTGTTTTATCCTTAATGACAGCACTTATGAAGAATCCGTATCCTCCTTCACCAAACCTATTTTTCAGGGCATCATCAGTTGGAGATAGCAGGGTAATTACATTCCCTGGTGACCATGTGGGTTCTGTCTCTTGCCTGGATGCAAATAACAATCTGTGATTTGTGGCATCCTGGAATGCTATTTGAGCAAGGCTGGATGAATCGAATCCGAGGAAACAGTCAGGTCCAGCAAACTCTTTGAGTCCAGGAGTTACTCCTGTGTAAACCACTTCAATCTTTGGTGGTTCGTTTGCCATTCGTTCAAGATATTTCAGCTGATTTAGAGAGGCATCATAATATGCTATTCCCATCCTTCCATCAGGTGCAAAGGCAAGGGATGCAAATCTGCCCACATCTCCCGTATCATTATTGCTATTATCCTCTCCGTCCAGAATCTCAATATTAATGGTCTCTCCCTCTATTGTTGCAAGTTTTAGATTGCCTCTGTATGTTTCATTGTCTACTGGAGCTCTGTCGTAATACGCTATATAAATCTTGCCATCTGTATGTACTTTTATTGACGGGAATAGTCCTACACCCTCTTCAAGAAAATAAGGAATATTTCCCGAGTCTTTAAGACATACAGGCTGCTGGGCATCATCAAGAACACACTTCTCATCACTTCCACAACCTGCACCTCCATTACAGTCTTTTCCTGTAGTTCGACATATTGTCTGATTGTTCTCTATTACACATGCCTCGCTGGCGGCACAGAGTCCTCTACAATTTACCTTTGCAGTGTCGATGTCTATGATCTTCCAGTCTTCAGCCTTTGTTGGAACACTATTTGATGCAGGCATTGCAAGTTTTAATTTTGATATGAGTCTATCTGCACCTGATGCGCCATTTTTCTGGAAATATGCTATGTATGGGAGACCTGTGGAGGAGACAGAGATTGAACTATACATTCCTACATCAGGTCCATCTCCATCAACGGTATGAGTCGTCCATACGGCACCATCGTAATATGCAAACTTTAGCGAATTTTTTGAAACATCATAATAACTTATCATAATTCTATCTGAGCCATCGAGTCCTATTGAAGTAAACTTACCAGTATCTGGTCCTGAATCCTTTATTCCTTTTCTAATACCTTCGGGGTTTCCTGCAAGTTGTCCGTTTGTTGGGACCCCATCAATAAACTGGACAGTTTTTACATCATATTCTCCAAGAGGACCATTTCCATTGTTGTCAAAAACAAATTTTACAAGAACAAGGTCTCCATAAGTTTTATTGTAAGCACTTGCAATAAACTCATTTGTCTTTGTAAGTGTCAGTCTGGAGTAATATCCAAGGTCTCCTGCTGGTAGATCAGGGAGTCTTACACACTGACATTTAATTTCTTTACAGGTGCTGAATGTTGAATCCTCCGGTGGATCTGCAAACATCAGGATCTCGCCCGCCTTACAACTCTGTTTGCAGCTTTCAACATTTGGAGCGGGTAAACATTTATCAGTTTCTGATAAACATACCTCATTTTCTCCGCATTTGCCATTGCAGGGGAGTCTCTTCATACAGAAGGTATTCATACAGAAAAATCCTTCAGGACATTTACCATCTTTGTCGCATTTTTTATAATGACAGTATTGGCCATTTGAATCACACTCCATTCCATCAATGGCACATTCTCCACTTGAACATTCAAGATATGAATCCACACAGGCTCTTCTTGAACAGACCTGTCCCGGGTTACAGTTGGAGTCTGTCTGACATCTTGTCGGTTGGCATATACCACACATCAACTCCTGTCCTCTTGGACATGGGTTGCCAGCATCCGTAATTACATCTGCAGGTGAAACATCCGATGGACCTATATCAATTGAGATTGCATCTTTGCCTGTTCCAGTATCGCCGGATGCAGAATCTCCACAATCACAGGCTGAAAATATCATTGCTATAATCATTATTGCCAGAATAATATGTTTATACATAACCCATTACCTCCAGATAAAATACATTATATATTAATTGGGAATGGATTTCAATTAAATCTTAATAAAAGTCGTCTATCTTTGAAGTTTTTTAGCAATCTCTATTGATTAATAATAATGGCGCTACTCTGATAACAATTTATTTTCTATGGATGAAAGTTTTTATTCAAGACATAAAACATTCAGAACAAGATCTATTGAAATGGAGACTTATGGAGACTTACCAGTTGATTTTGCATTTTAATTAGTGGAGATTTGATTTGAAGACCTGTTCTGGTTTTGATTCTGGTAATATAAGCATATCTGGTTTAAGATAGTATAGATTTTCAACATTGTGGAACTGTAATTTATTATTTAACTCACATCTGTCCAAAATAAGTTTTGTAATAAATATATTACTTTGAACTTTAGTTCAATTTTTGATCTTGTAGAATTACTCATATCTGTCCGGTATAAATTTTGATAAAGAATCCTTTGACTTTAATTTTTCATTTAGTTTTTAACTGATCAATAAACAATCTGATGGCATTACTGAGGATTAATCTATTTACATACAGGGATTTATGGGAGTGGATAAATAAACCTTATGAGACCCTGCCCATTGTGCCTGATATTGAGCAACTAACATTAAAAGGATTTTAATTGGACAGCATTTTAAGGGATAAAGAAGACATGATAGGGCAACCTGATCTTGAAACTGCGAAATATTTATAACTAACACATTGTTTTATAAGGATAAATTTTATGACTAAAAATTATTTTGGACAGCAGTGTTATGGAAATATAATTTATTAAGTTGACAAAATTAACAAAGTTGTTAATAATCTG
>JBBISZ010000164.1:0-6253 GCA_037441045.1 Deltaproteobacteria bacterium
AACTATTACAGGAGCCCTCTCTCCCTTCTTTATATCTGCGGGCTTTAATACAAATGCCTGAACTTTATTAAAACTGCCATCTTTTCTTTTTGAACCATCATAAGTAATATCCAGAATCTCTGGCAGAGTCTTATTTTTGTATATCTCTGAGTTGAGATTTGTAAGTTGTAAAAATTTCAAAGTCCCCTTTGTCTGTTCAAACTTCGGAATGTCTGCAACAAAAATCTCCTGTGGCTTATAAAAAGAATCTTTACTTACGAACAGGCTCTTCTTTGTAGCGATTACTTTCTTAATGTTCTCCCTATCTGTCAGTTTCTGAGAACTGGTGGACTTACTCAAAGGAATGTAATAAAGTGTGTTATATCCTCGTTCTTCAATAATAGCAAAAATTCCTTTTGAGTCTGTCGACCAGTAAAAGCCTTCCACCCAGTTGTCTATATGAGAGGAGAGTATCTGTATCTTCTTCTCTTTACGATCATAAATGGCAAGCTCAATCTTATCTGATTCAAATCCATCTGTCTTCTGTGTAGTAAATGCAATATACCTTCCATCCGGAGAGTATGAGGGGTGCATATCTGCCCCGTTTGATTCTGAGATCTTAACTTCTTTTGAAAGAGTTATATCAAATTCGTATATATCAAGATTTGTAGATTCTGCTATGTTTTTTACCTTCTTTGCTGAATAGACAATATATTTGCCATCAGGAGATATATCAAAATCCTCTGCCCCACCAAACGGAAGGGGCGGGATATCAAAATCACCCGATATCATCTTTTTGTAAATTTTCTTCTCCACATCCAGGATAAAAAGCCCTGATCTCGTCCTCTCCCTGTATGAATTCCACGGTCTCATATAAAGCGAATCATAAACATAGGCTGAGGTGGTCTTTTTAAGTTGTGACATCTTCTCCTTTGTACACTTTAATTCATCACTATTACACTCAGGAAGGATATTTGAGGTAAACAGAATATACTCCTTCTTCTGTATTGCAAATGTTTTAATATTATCAATCTCCTGAGGGAGATCAATTACAGGCTCCGACTCACCTCCAGATAGAGGAAGTCTATAAAGTGTCGTCTTATCATCCCTGGTGAAGACAAAATATACATATTTACCATCCTTTGAGATGTCAAAACTACCTGCACCCTTGCCTGAATATGTAAGACGGGTGAGATTTTTATCTCTCAACAAATAAAGATCATAATTGAATTTCTCTTTGTTTTCAAAGTCCCTTATTGAAAGAACTATCTCCTTATCTGATACTACCTTAAATTCTTTTATGACTCTAAGATTCTGGAAATCATCAATAGTAAATCTCTCCGCATAGAGCGTGTTAGAAAATAATATCAGAACAAATGTGATTGTTAACAGATGAGCTTTAAATCTCATAGATCCTCCTGCGTAAACATCCAGAAGGTTAATCTATTCATTATTGGTTTTAAATCAAATAAAAAATAGACCTATCCTGATATGTTTAGCAGTTTCAGATTCTTAATCTATTCATCGTTGTACTGGATAGTTATAATCTGGTTTATATCAAACAATGAGTTACTTACAAGCAGCAATCCAGCACTATGGATACTTATATTAGATACTTCAAATTTATATGATAGACAAATCAGACAAAATCTATTCATTCTAACTAGTTGCTAAAACAAGGCAAAATTATGTATAAGCAAAATTCATAAGACAGATAATTAGATCTTTGCCAAATGCGATATAGTAGGAATTTTTGGCTTGACAAGGTTTATAAAAAGTAAAATAATCGCCTCAGGCTTTTAAAAGGAGAAGAGTTATGATTATATGTCCAAATTGTAAGCAGGAAAATGCAGATGATTATGTATATTGTCTATATTGCGGAAGTGAATTGAGAGCTCCTGTCACAGTTCCTCCTGCCCCTGCTCAGGAGCCTATCCCTCTAACAAATGTAGTTTCATCTCCACAACCAACACCTTCATCTCCTGGTATGCCAAGTGTTCAGGTTATGCCATGGGATCAGGTTATTCCAAATATCCAATCGGATACAGGTTCAAAGATATCTCAGGCTCCGACTATTCCACAAAAGGTAATCCCGCAGGCTGAGCCCGTCCCACCTCCAATTCCACAGAATATCTCAAATATCCCATACAATCCTTCTCCTGGCTTGAGCTCTGCACCTGTTATTCAGGAAAAAAGATGTCCACAGTGCAACAATGTTATTCCTCCGGGATTCAGATTCTGTGGCTTCTGTGGTTATCAGGTTGGTGGCGAGCAGATAGACTCTCAGGCAAAGGGCAGAACAGTTTTTATGCAGGCAGTTATGCCCGTTGAGAAGCCAAAACCGATATTCAGGGCACAGGTAATCAAGACTGATGGAACCTCTGGCCCAATATATACTCTTTCAACAAAAGAGACAATGTTCGGAAGGGCAAAAGGGCTTATACTACTATCTGATGATAAGTATGTCTCTCCTTTGCATGGTAGATTTAAGCTTGAGAATGACGAGTTATATGTGGTAGATGAAAATTCGCTTAACGGAATTTATAAAAAAGTAACAAATGAAGTTGAATTGAAATCACAGGACTATTTCAGAGTAGGAAAGCAGCTTATTAGATTTGATACAGTTAGAGAAATAGAGGAGATAAATTTTCAAAGAATTGAAGGAGATGACTCACTGCAGATAGGATCCACAGTACTCAATATCTGGGGAAGGGTTGTCCAGATACTGGAAGGTGCAAGGATCGGTGAAACTCGACTGCTGGTAAATAATCCTGTAGTATTTGGAAGAGAGGTCGGTGAGATTGTTTACCCCTATGATGGATTTATGTCCTCCAGACACGCCCAGATTGAGATGAAAAATAGTAAGTTCTTCCTTAAAGATCTGGGTAGCTCAAATGGAACCTTTATAAGGATAAGAGGAACAGAAAAACTTAATAATGGAGACATTCTGCTGATAGGCCTTTCGCTCATAAGAATTGAGATTAGATAGAGACCAAAATTCATTGACAAATGTGCATAACTTAATGTATTTATTCTCGTCCTTTTTCAAAGGAGTGATCGTATGAAAAAGATTGGTGTACTTACAGGTGGGGGTGATTGTCCAGGACTCAACGCCGCAATCAGAGCGGTTGTTAGAAGGGCTATTGATGGTTATGGATTTGATGTTGTGGGATTTAAGAAAGGCTGGAGTGGCCCCATAGAAGGGCTCATAGAACCTCTCACCAAGCTTGCAGTATCCGGAATTCTTCCCAAAGGAGGAACTATACTCGGAACATCCAGAACAAATCCTGCAAAGATAGAAGATGGCTACCTGAAGATAAAAGAAAATCTGAAAAAATTTGGTCTCGATGCCCTGATAGCAATAGGTGGAAATGACACACTGGGCGTTGCAGCCAATATGTTTATAAAATATGATTTCCCGATTGTATGTGTACCCAAAACAATTGATAACGATGTCGTAGGAACTGATTATACAATAGGGTTTGATACTGCTGTCAAAGTAGCTACTGAGGCTATTGATAATCTTCACACAACTGCAGAGTCACATGACAGAGTAATGGTAATTGAGGTAATGGGACGACATGCAGGCTGGATTGCTGCATTCGCAGGTATGGCAGGCGGTGCTGACCTTATTCTGGTTCCTGAAAAGCCATTCAACATTGAAGAGGTCTGTGCTATTCTCAAGAAGAGACACGAGAGAAGGGGCAAGACCTTCTCCATAGTGGTTGTTGCAGAAGGGGCAGTCTCAGATGATAACTCCATTAAAGGCACATCTGATAAAATGGATATAGCATTTGACCATCCAATTCTGGGTGGAATATCAGTTGCCCTTTCAAAAGAGATAGAAAAGAGAACCGGCTATGAGACAAGATATGTGATCCTTGGGCATATTCAGAGAGGTGGAGCACCAACACCGACTGATAGAATTCTGGCTACCAGACTAGGACTCAAGGCAGTGGACCTTGTGGCAAATAATGAGTTTGGCAAGATGATCGGTGTAAGTGGAGGAGATATTGTCCCGGTAGATGTAAGAGACATTGCTGAGCTTGATAAACATGGCAATTACATTGGAAAGACCAAAACACTTGACATGAATCTATATAAAGAGTCAGAGGTATTCTTCGGCTAATTTTTCTTGAGGGAGGATAGATGTATAAAGTTCTGATATTGATGGGCTCCCCATCTGATAAGGAATGGTGTAAGAAAATCTCAATAGAACTTGAAAAATTTGGCATAAAATCTATCCTGAGAGTTGCTTCTGCACATAAAATTCCTGAGACCACCCTTGATATTGTGAAAAATACTGATTGTGAATTAATTATAACAGTGGCAGGTAGAAGTAATGCTCTATCAGGTCTTGCGGATGGGGCAACATCCAAACCTGTAATTGCCTGTCCAATTCTTGATGGTACAAATATATTATATGATTTGTATTCTACCGTCAGAATGCCGTCTGGCATAGCTCCACTTCTGGTTCTTTCTCCTGAAAATACAGCCTTAGCAGCAGCAAAAATAGTTGGATTAAAAAACAATGAGGTAAGAGTATCTGTTGAAAAATATCAGGCAGAGCAGAGAAAGAAACTTCTTGAAGCAGATAAGGAGTTGCAAGATGGGTAGCGTAAAGGACTTAAATATTATTAAAAATCCAACATCAATGAGTGCAGGAGAGGGGATATTTACATTTTCAGATAGATATTCCGTATTCGACTGGGGTGAGATGCCAGACTTGATCCCTGATAAAGGTAGAGCGATCGCCATACTCGGAGCACATTTTTTTGAACTTGCAGAGAGGAGAGGTTTCAGAACACATTATATCGGGATGGAGACAGAGACAGGTTGCTATCGACTCGAAAAACTTCCCTACCCTGCAAATGCAATGAGAGTAAAAATCTTTAATGTAATAAAACCTGTATTGAAAGCTGATAAGACTTACGATTATTCTGCATATAATAATATCAATAAGAATTTTCTGATTCCTCTCGAGGTTATCTACAGAAATAGACTTCCTGAGGGGAGCTCTGTTTTTAAAAGGCTTGAACGCGGAGAGCTCAAAGTGTCGGATCTCGGACTTGATAAGATGCCTGTACCTGATCAGATGTTAAAAAGTCCTCTATTTGATGTCTCAACAAAACTTGAACGAACAGATAGATATATAAGCTGGGATGAGGCAAAAAGAATATCGGGACTGAGTGATAAACAACTGGAAAAACTTCGAGAGATGATGGATGAACTGAATAAGATGATCTCAGAGGAGTTCCTGCGAATCGGATTGACAAATGAGGATGGTAAGATTGAATTTGCTATAGATGAAAATGGCGAAATATGTATTGTTGATGTATTCGGAACACTGGATGAATGCAGATTTACTTACGAAGGGGTAGCTGTCTCAAAAGAGGTTGCACGAATATATTACAGAAAATCAGAATGGTTTGAAGCATTAAACAGGGCAAAGGAAAAAGACAAACAAAAATTCAAAGAAATCTGTGAAAGGTCACCCGAAAAACTACCTTCAGATTTTAAAGAATCTATTTCCAATCTATATAGGTATGTTACCAACAAAATTACACGAAGGGAATGGTTCTCTGGAGTGCCTGACCTAAAGGATTCAATAAATCAAATAAAGAGGTTTATTTAGATGTCCCCCTTAAATAGAAGGATTGCATACAAGAAAAAAAGCGGATTTCCGGTCGTAAAATACCTGATAATTCTCATATTTCTCTCTACTTTGATATATTTACTTTTTTATTATAAATGGGAAAATAAGACTATTTATGAGAGAGCAATCGGTTTTTTTAGGTCTGAGATTGAAAAATCCCCCGCTATTACAATATTAGAATCAGAAAAAAATACTCATAGGAATAAGAATTCTGACCAGAGAAATAAGAAACCTGAACAGGATTCTGAGAATCAAAGAAATAATCAACAGAACAAAGAGCAGCAGGAGAAGGACGAGATAGAAGAAATTATTAAGAAAAAATTGAAGTAGATTTCCCTGTTGAAGTTAAATAATAATATTTACCGTCCAATCAATTATAATACACAACTGCATTAGAGAACATCATTAAATAATAAGGTGTCAGGTACATCTCCTTAGTCTTAAGGAATCTTTACCACTTATGAAAAGTTTTTTCTTTATCGTATACCTTTTCACGCTATGACTTTAGATACCTTATATCTTTTTTCTATTTATTTTCTTCAACATTTAAAAATAGTTCATGCTCACTGCTGTCCAAAATAATTTTTAGTCATAAAATTTATTCTTATAAAACAATGT
>JBBISZ010000165.1:0-6198 GCA_037441045.1 Deltaproteobacteria bacterium
GCCGTCTTTATCCAATCTATTACCTCTCTATTGCTATTTTCCCTTCCACCGTACTTAAATGCATAATATTTTTCACCAATTCTTTTCGCATCTATAGAGAGGACAATACACTGGGATCCAAATAATTCAGCCCCTTCCTTTATGAGTTCTGGATTATTAAGGGCTGCGGTGCAAAAAGAGACTTTATCTGCGCCACAGAGAAGCGTCTCTCTAATATCATCAATGGTTCTTATACCTGCTCTTACAGAAAAAGGTATAAATACAACCTTTGAAACTGCCTCCACCACATTTTGCATCATCTTTCTACTCTCATAGGACGCCCCCACATCCAGAAAAACAAGTTCATCCGCTCCCTCATCATTGTAATATTTTGCCAGTTCAACAGGGTCACCAACAACCTGAAGATTCTTAAAATTGATGCCCTTTACCACTTTACCATTTAATACATCCAGGCATGGAATAATTCTTACAGTTAGCATAATTCTATCCACTTCTTTAAAAAATTGATACCAGAATTTGCCGACTTTTCGGGGTGAAACTGGACAGCCACAATATTTTCCTTTTGAATACCCGATACAAACTCTATTGAATATTCTGTAGAAAATAGAGTTATATCTTCTTCTGGCTCAACATAATAACTATGCACAAAATAGAAATATTCATCCTTAAGTGACTTTGAAAAATCGATTCGCTTTGAAACTCTGGCAAGATTCCATCCTATATGTGGAACTTTCTTACAATTAAATCTTTTTACGCTGCCTTTAAGCAGACAAAGCCCTTTTACATCAGGCGATTCCTCCGAAAACTCAAAAAGTAATTGAAGTCCCAGACAGATTCCAAGAAAAGGTCTCCCCTTAAAAATCCAGTCAATAATCAGTTCAGACATGCCACTCTCACTTAACCTATTCATAGCTGGACCAAACGCACCAACGCCCGGGAGAATCAATTTATCTATATCATCCATATCCTCCATGACTCTAACAATCTTTACATTTGCTCCAATTGATTTAAGGCTATTTATTACAGAGAAGAGATTCCCTGCTTTATAATCCACAACTCCAATCATAAAACACCTTTAGTGGAAGGGATAACTCCTCTCCTCCTTACAACAACCGCCTCCTTTAAAGCCCTGCCGAACGCCTTAAATATAGATTCAGCCCTATGATGGTCAGATCTCCCTCTCAAACAGTCTATATGTAACGAGCACTTAAGTTCGCTTGCAAATCCATAAAAAAAGTCTTCAATAAGTAAAGCCTCCATCTCTCCAATGTGTTTATCTCTAAATTTTACATTAAAATTCAAAAAGGGCCTACCACATATATCTATTGCGACCATAGACAGAGCCTCATCCATTGGAAAGAAAAAAATCCAGCTCTTGATATTCCAGTCCTATCTTTAATAGCCCTGGAAAAAGCCTGAGCAAGTACAATACCTGTATCTTCAATAGTATGGTGCTGATCTACCTCTATATCTCCCGACATCTTCATCCTGAGATCAAAAAGCCCATGCTTTGCAAAGGATTCCAGCAAATGCTTGAAAAATCCAATCTCACAATCAATCTTATATTGACCACTACCATCTATATTGAGAATAATCTCAATATCTGTCTCTCTGGTCTTTCTTCTGACTCTTACACCTTTCATACTATTACCTTTCTAATTTCATATTCTAATATGTCTGTTGCTCCCCATCTCTTAAGCTTTGGTATGAGCGAAGTGACTTCATCCTTTTTTATTGCAATCTTTACGGCAAAACCCTCTTCCCCATAAAGAGGAGCGACCGTAGGTGAACGCATACAGGGCAATCTCTTTACTATAAAATCAAACCTGTTTTTGGGGATATTCATCTCAAGCATAACCCTCTGCTGACCATTGATAATAGACTCAAAAAGAAGTGTAAACTCCTTAACCTTCTGTTTAATAAAAGGATTTTTGAGACTCTCTCTATTTACAATAAAATAAGTGGATGAGTCCATAATATTATCGAGCACTTTAAGATTATTTGATTCGAGAGTTTCGCCAGTAGACATATTATCAACTATCATATCAGCATCATCTGGAGGAAAGACTTCGGTAGCTCCAAACGTCCTGATAAAAACAAAATTCTTAATATCTCTCTTGTTCAGATAACTTTTTGTGATATTCTCATACTCAGAAGCCACAATAACCTTTTCTTTTCCGAGCAACTTCTTAATGTCTGATTTTGCAGGTATTGCGGAGACTATCGAGACTCTATCAAATCATGTATCCAGAATCTCCTCGACTTTTGAACCTGTCTCAACAATCCAGTCATACCCAGTAAAACCCATATCGTGAGAACCTATCTCTATAAGTCTCGGGATATTCTGTGCCTTCATCAACTTTACTTCCAGAAAATCGAAATTAACATAAGGTCTATAAGACCTCTCATCTCTCTTAATTACTATTCCTGCATCTCGCAGGAGACTTGCTACATTTTCAAACATTCTGCCTTCTGGAAGTACAAGTCTTATTTTCTTCATCTGACACTCCGTTCCATAATTATCCTTTTGTATATCAACCATTGTATATGTTGTAAATATTAAATTTTTTTACTTTTCCACTTAAAATGGAAAGGTAATATCATTAGATGATAAGGAAATGATTATATTTGAGAGTATAAATTGCGTTATGCAATCAACAGGGTTAAACATATGAAGATATTCTCAGTCCACGAAGTTGTGGTATTAGCATATATAACAGTAAAAAAGGCTAATTGAACTGAATCTCATAATTATTCTATAAATCATGGCAGATTAACTCATTCTATATATATAATTTGAGACTTGAAAATCAGGGGATTTTTATTTCACCCAAAACCTCTCTAACCTCAGCATACCTGAGCTCTTTTAATATCCTGTTTATAAGGTACAAAAACCCTCTATAGCCCAGATACGGCTCTTCTACAATACTATGAGCAAAATAAGACGGGAATCCAAGCTCCACAGTAGCTTTATTATTTCCAATAAAATAGCTGCTCATATCGCTATTACCTATAAAAAGGTCAATATTATATTTTTCACTCTTACCAATCCCCAATTCATAAATCTCATTTATGGTAGGCTCTATAATAACATTTTCAGATTTTGATTTGAGAAATCTCATCTTATCAGAGGTATTTACAAATACAGCAAATTCAAATCTTGCACCCAATAGTTCAAGAGACTCCTTCAGAGAATTATAGAGAATAGGATCACCACAATAACCTATCCTGAGTCTATTAAAATACATGTCTATTAATGGCTCAAGCCGTCTCACAACTCGGGCTGTCTCACTCTCAATAAATCTATTTGTATCTTTGATACCAAAGAATTCTGAGACACTTTTAAGTATAGAGTTTGTCTGTTCAATCCCAAGAGGGTATGGGCATCTTAATATCGGGATATTAAGTCTATCCGATAGAATTTCTGCCGCCTCCTCTAAATACCCGGTTGAAACTATCAGATCGCATGAAGACACCTTTTTGAGTTCAGAAAAACTGCATCCGCTGAACCATATACTCAACACTTCCACACCAATACCTTTGAAAATCCTTATAATCTCACTTACATTCCCCGCATTATCAAATTCATTTCTATCGTATAAAAGACCCACAATAGCAACAGACCTCTTTTTTTTGCCCGTTTTTTTAAATTTTATTTCATGTGCAAGAACCTTTGCAAATTCAAAATATCCGTCCAGCCAGTCTCCCGAGAGAGACTTATTCCTGAATTCAAATGCTGGCTTTCTGCTCTCCTTTTCAACCTCTCTCAAAATCCTCTTATAATCAACAGCCGTCACTGCCGCCATGGGCATGGGAGTTATTCCAATAGCCCCACTAATCTCAGAACGGGCAATCTTCATAAGAAGATCTCTTATCTTCTCCTCCCTATTCTGAGCCATCATAATAGGATGTAGCGCTGTATTTGTAATCCTGTGAAAACCCGACAGACTGGTAAGATTTGAAAACAGATCCTGATTTTTTGCTATATACTGAGTCTTCATATATGAACAATCAGGCCCATCCACCAACAGGTAAAAATCATTAATGCCATTTACTCCCAGATATACTCCTACCATATATGGGCTCAACAGCCTCTGCATAAATAATCTTTTTTTCTCTCTATTCATCCTTTATCAATCTCCCATAACGATCCCTCTTCAGGTATCTCCCGAATTTCCCGAAGAAGCGATTCTGACTGAGATGGATAAGCCTTTTCATTGTATAAATTGCGCCTCCAAATCCTATTTCAAAATCTGTCAAAGAGAAACAACCCTTTGAAGCCGAACTTGCCCTCCAGTCATCGGTATGATTTGAGAATATGAGCTGGCCTCTGGAGCGCTCAACCAGACTCATCATCCTTTCAAATGAATCAAAGTATCTAATCTCAAAACTACCATACTTACCAAGTCTTTTTAAGAGTGGATTGGCAGAGGATCTTGCCTCCTCAAGGCTGTCCGCTTTAATAAAAATCTCAATATTAACTCCCATCTCAATTAAAAAATCCAGAAGAGGAATTCCCCATGACTTCGCAGAATCAACAAGATAACCTGCCTCATCCTTTCGCAAAACAAATAGAACACCAATATCCTTCATCTGGCCTTTAAGTCGGTAGTATTCATCTCTAATCTTCTCTTCTATTTTTTTCAAAATATCGGATCTATTGAGCTTCATACCCAATATTCTGCCAAGTTCAAGTATCCATTTTATCGTCCCCTCAAATCCATAAGGGGCATCTAATGAGATATATTTATGTGATGATGCAGAGCATAGTTGATCAAAAAGATGCTGCCAGAGAGAATTTGGCTTAATTATATCTACTCCGCCCCTCATATATCTATCAAGTGTCTTACCCGAGACATCAGGAATGGCTATGGAATTTACCTCAATGCCAAGTATACCTAAAAATTTTACTAACGATTTAAGATAATTCTCATTTTCAAAGCCTATCAGATTAATTACTTTGCCCTGTTTTTTAAGTCTGTTCTTTTTTGGTCTATTAAATAAATCCTTTAGCACGACCTCCATTGATTGAGGAGTAACTGTAAGATACAGAAAATCCCTTCTTCTCTCCCTTGCCTTCCTAACCACGGACTCTACATCCTCACCTATTACCACAGGAGTGCAGGTATTACTCAGAAAAATATTCTTTCCTTTTACATTCTCAAGGGCGTAATCAATTACCTCCTTCAATTTGTTATGTCCGAGTATAATATCTCTTTCCCTGAGATCAGTTGAGAAAAACTTATCCATATCCGGTAATTCATTTCTCACAAGCCCTTTATACCTTTCTTTGTTTCTGCTGAGCCAGGGATATTTTACCAGAAAAAATATAAGTCTTATATCAATATTTGGCTTCAGACTGACGCACTCAATATCAGAATGTTGAATAAATACACAATTTTCATAGATATTTACAGAATCCAGCTGACCGCGTGCAAACTCTCCCTCCGCAAGAAAGTTTGCATACAGCTGATTACCTCCCCAGCTATCCAGATGATTATCAGGTTTATCACTCCTCTCAGACTTTGGTAATGGAAGTTTAGCACTACCCGCCTCACTGTCCTTCTTTATAATCTCAAGTAGATCTTCCAGAGAATAGTCGCTCAAATCAAGACTCTGTATATGGCTTATAAAAAGTTCATCACTCTTCTGTCCATTGTAGTATATATCCAGATAATGAGTCTTTAACAGGGCTGGCTGTGTCTCTATACGCCTTGCAATACATAAGGTAATCTCTTCCTTGTTTTGCTCATTCAAAATATCTATAACAATTTTATTTCCTATCCACCCCATGGCTGTAATTTTGTAATTAATAGAATTCAGCCCCAGAATCTTTGAAAACGCATCAATGCCCTCTCGCCCACAGGCAATCCTCATTCCTTCGAGAGAGCTATTACTTTCAATATATCTGTGCAAGACTTACCTCTTGTTTTCCTATAACATAAAAATGTCTACTTACCTACAATTTTTAGCAAATCCTCAAAAAGTGATATCAATTTCTGCTGCAAGAGTATTTTATATCCTTCCATTACTTCTGCGCTATTAACATCTTTTATGTATATTGGTTCAGAAAATTTTATATAAACCTTTGAATAAGGTGGTGCAATAATAAATCTATCCCACGAGCCCTTCAATCTATACATATTGGGAGAAGCCGCTGAGACGCATACTATCGGCACTCCTGTAATAGATGAAAGT
>JBBISZ010000166.1:0-4481 GCA_037441045.1 Deltaproteobacteria bacterium
CCCTATCTGAGATAAGTCTTTTGACAAATCTTCCCTTCTTTCCTGTATTATCCACCGCCAATGAAATCATATTGGATCTCACCGGGATAAGAATCTCTCTTGATTTTACCTCCGCATAATTGACAATTGGACCTGAGATACAATCTTTGAATTTTACATTGAATGTGAGTTCTATTTTATTTGACTCGCCGGGATAAAGAAGCGGTATATTCCAGATTATTTGATTCTTACTATTATAACCTCCATTTGAAATCTCCAGAATCTCATATCTATCAGTATCCACATAATCAGTCACAACTATATCATTTGCAGAGGCATTTCCTGTATTTGTAAGAGAAAGTTTATATGTAATGGTATCGCCAGGTCTTACAGCAGAGGTAATGGGAACTCCATTCTTATCAAGGGCACTCTTCTCAAGCACAAGGAATGGAGCTGAAGAGATGGTTATGATAAGTGGGTCAGGAGACAAAATCGTATCAGGGTCATCACTCAGAATCTCTTTTGTCTCATTTGAACTCACCTTTGCCTGATTTGATAACTGGCTCTTATCAGGGAGTGGACTTTGAATCGCGGCCTTAAATGAGAGCCTTCTTTCTTCACCTGGCTGTAATACCCCAATGTCCCATACAATCTCACTACCAGTTTTATATCCCCCATTAGAGATATCTGAGACTGATACAATCTTTGAATCAAGAGGATCTCTTACTTTGACTCCAGTCGCACTTACCGGTCCTGAATTTTTTACAATTATTCCAAATATCAGACTATCGCCCGCCCTTGCATTGTGAGTCCTCTTTGCATAATCTCCATCATAAGAGGCATACTTAAAAGTATTGGAGAGATTTGGCTCATCATACACATAAATTGTCACTGTGTCGGTGTTTTTATTATAAGTCTCAGAGGCAATGATAGTTCCATAATTTGTGATTACCGTTGAGGGTTTTGTGGGCGGTCTTACCTCCGCCCTGAATTCAAACACCTTCTTCTCCTGATAGTTTAGAACGGGAATATTCCAGTTTATTGTCTGATTTGCATCCACAACGCCGCCGGGAGTAATGAATTCCACATTTCTTAAAAGCTTTGATACTGAATCACTAACAATTATATTTCTCAGTGGGCCTGGAGAATCGTTCTCAAACTCAATCCTGAAAGTAACCACATCTCCACCATGGGCATAAATACTCTTTGAGCCATTTACAAACTTATATGCATTCTTTACCACAGTACTGAACTTTACAACAATATTCGTACTATCTCCAAGTGCAGAGGTTGTAGGGTCATCGGAGAAAATCTTGTTAATATCCTGAGAGTATAGACTTGCCTGATTTTTGATAATCGCATTATTCTCAATCGGTATCTTTACAGTTGCAGAAAAGGTAAGCGTACGTGTCTTATTTACCCCAACCATCAGATACTGCCATACAATTTTACCGCCTGAGTAGATACCACCATCAGAGATACTTGCAGTATCTACAACCAGATTACTATCAATAGAATCTTCAATTACAAGATTATTTGCTGAGCCATTTCCTGTATTTTTTATTGTAATATAATAATCTATCCGATCTCCTGGCTTTGCAACTCTGCTTTCTTTTCCTGAGATTCTGGCACCTTTTATAAACTGTGAAATTATCGGACCTGATACCACAGTAAGGGACGTAGAAACATTTATATAATAATTTGGTTCATCCAGAGAAGAGATCCTTGCAGTATTTTTAAATTCTATACTCCCGGGCGGAATTCCATAGCCAATCCTAACCCTGTATTTGATAACTGCCGTCTCGTTTGTTGCAACCTGAAAGTTGTAAAAAGTCAGTTTATTCCCATATACATTGTATTTTATTGTAGAGGGAGATAGAGATTCAATACCCATAAATTCGGCATAGGTAGACATTGTATCCTCGACCTGAATTGATACGGTTCGTGAACCAGTATTCCTGACATTTATAGTGTATATCAGTTCATCACCTGGCTCAGGTTTTCCCCCATTTACATCCAGAACAGATTTTGAGGATGAACTCAAATCAGAACCGTATCTTACTGTTACAGCTGTAGGATCTCCATAAGTGGGCGTGCTCGGGTCATCAGAATAGTAGTCTTTTTCCAGCGAACCTCCAGAGAGTCGCCCCTGATTTTTTATCTGATACCCATTTATTGGATCTGTATCTCCCCACTCCGATACCGCATCTACTCTCAAAGTGTATCTAATATATTGTATTCCATTTGGGTCAAAGGAGATATTGTTAACAATAATAGAGGTTGCTGTTGAGTTATTGATAGAACCAGGAGGTATAACAATATTTACAATCCTCGTATGTTTCGGAACTGGATCTTCAAATCTCTCTATTGTAATTGGAAAAGTTGCCCCACTTTTAATACGAACTTCATAGTTTATGCTATCTCCCGGCTCGAGATAACTCTTCTGTCTTCCAAATTGATCCACAATAGATAGAACCTTCTTTGTAAACTCGGCTACAGAGGCAGTCCTGACAAGTGTTGAGACTTGATTTGTAGTAAAAGGTGAAATCTCATTACACTTTATAGTTGCTTTGTTATAAATATATGTCCCACCGGGAGTATTCTCATTTATCTTTACCTTGAAAGTTATCCTTCTCCTGTTATTTACACCTGCCTTTACAGTACCAATATTCATACCTGAAAACAGAGGGGAATTTCCATTGATATCTGAAACTACAGATCCATCAAGATATGTAGAGTTTGATATATAAGTAGTATTTGAAGGTAAAATGTCTGTAATCACCACTCCGGTAGCATCGGATGAACCTGTGTTGATGATATCAATGGTATAAGAAAGTATCTCACTCTGTGACGCCTCGAGCTTATCCACATGCTTTGAGCTGCTCTCAAATATTGGAGCTACAGTATCGAGTCCTATTGCAACAAAGCCAAGAAAGACACTCTCTCCGCCACCTGCTGCACTATCATTAAAATCAGGAGCATTGGGATCACCCGAGACAGGGTGTATGGGGAAACCATCTCCCGCCCCGGGCTGCACAATGAGCTGGGTATCTCCAGGTCTCAATACATTTAGTCCACCAACACCTATATTGAAGGTGTCAATATCTATACCTACGCCGTTTGCCTCCACTGTTGAATGAGAGGAGTTCCAGATATTATTGGGAGGATTGGAGTCGTTCTGCAAATATACATAACTCCCTCCCGCTCTCTTAACTCTGATAAAATCATTGCAGGTCACACAATATAGAGGATCAGTCTTCGGTAAAAGGGATTGATCGGGCTCACCGAGTTGTGAATCACCCTCAAGCCCAAAGAATGTAAGTTCAGCATAGGCAGGCTCCCCTACGACAAAGCCATCAAGTGTAAACGGTGGGGCAATTCCAGCGGAAGAGGTTGTCTCATCAAGGTGATAAAATCCATCATATATCACGATGTCTCTGTATCTGTTGAATGTCTGCGATTCCCAGATTACGATTAAAGCCCAGCCCGCATATCTTGCCTGACACTGAGGATCTATATCACAATTGTTTGAAATAAATGCATCAATATTTCCTACAGTGAAGCTGTCACCCTTCCTTACTGATTGCCCCTTCAGTTTATCGGTGATATCAGCCCTGCAATAATAAAAATTCCCAAGAGAAAGCGATGACAATGTGCACTGATTGGTTGTTATATTATAAACCTGTCCCTGAGGTGTCTTGAGAGTAGCAGTATTATCAGCGATCGCAGGATAATCATAAGTGGAGCCCGACCAGAATAAAAATGCCTTCTTGATAGTGGCATCTGAAGGCATCTCCTGAGTAAAAGATGCAGATGTCTCAGAGAGGAGATAAAAATTATACTGTCCATATTCGTACATATCAGAGAGAGTAAGCGTGGAACCTATTGCAGCATAAGAACCCCTCAATTTATTTTCTACATGTAATTTCTGTGGAGGATTTCCATCTATATCAGCAGTAGCAACTGATGTTAGAATCCAAAAAATCAGAAGGAATAAATATTTGCTCCTCTTAGACATATCAATCTATTATTTTAATCAAACATCCCCCATTTGCAATAAAAAACAGACCAATCACTATATGTCAGAAATACCTCAGAAAATTTATTTAAAGCACTGCCAGAAAATTAATCGATTTAAATACCCTGAAACTATATATCTACCAAACCCATCTCAACAGCACGGCGTACAACTTCTGAGCGAGAAGATGTACCAAATTTCCTGTATATCCTGGAGAGGACTGTCTTTACATATCTATATCGAATTTTGTGTGCCTCACCAATCTCCCTGTTTGTCAGACCTCTGGCAAGTATACTTATGACCTGAAGTTCATCATTATCAAGTTCAACTGAACATTTTTTTAGAGGCTCTTCCCTCTTTGCAGCCCTGAAATAATTGAGAAATCTCCCTGCCATATCCGGCGAGATAACTGCACCACCTGAAAGCACCTCTCTTATTGAAGTTTCAACATAACCCAAAGGATTTCCTTTGGTAATATAACCTG
>JBBISZ010000166.1:4524-6158 GCA_037441045.1 Deltaproteobacteria bacterium
GCATAAGTATCTCCGTCTCAGGTGATTTATGTTTGATATATGGGATGAGATCTATACCCGAACCATCGGGAAGCTGTATATCCATAATTACAATATCAAAACAGATATCTTCTTCACCCCTGAAAGCACTCAGACTACCAAAAATCTTCAATTCCTTAATATAATTAAATTTTGAAAAATATTTCTTAAAAGAGTCTACAAATCTCCTGTTGTCCTCTACAAGAGCCAATACAATTTCACCTTTTTCTGATTCAGGGTCTTTCATATCTGCTTACTCTAATCAAAATTTTTCAACTCTGAAAGAAGCATATCAAGCACATCATCTTTTGATAACTTCTTTACAATCTCACCTTTTTTGAAAAGAAGTGCATGATACTTCCCGAATGCAATACCCAGATCAGCATGCCTCGCCTCACCTGGACCGTTTACCTCACAGCCCATTATTGCCACAGTAATTTCCTTATCCAGATCCCCTGCCCTCTTTTCAAACTCCTCTGCAATCTTAATTATATCACCGTTGGTTCTGGCACAGGTTGGACATGATATTATGTCAATACCTTTCTTTCTAAGTCCTAAAGAAGAAAGCATCTTCTTTGCCACATTTACTTCGTATACAGGATCTGCTGAGAGTGAAACCCTTATCGTATCACCTATACCTTTATACAGAAGAATTCCTATCCCGAGAACGGACTTTACCGTACCGGAGATAAGTGTCCCCGCCTCTGTAATTCCCAGATGTAGTGGAAAATCATATTTCTCAGAGAATCTCTCATACGCCTCAATAGACTCCATTACATTACTCGATTTTAATGAGACTTTGAGATTTTCAAACCCCGTAGATGTAATCATATCCAGATATTCACCTGCAGTATTTACAATACCTTCCACCAGATTGGAACCATATTTCTGCCTTGCCTCATTCGGGAGAGAACCGCTATTTACCCCTACTCTTATTACAACCCCACAGTCCTTTGCCGCTTTTACAATCTCCCTTACTTTTTTTTCTGAACCGATGTTGCCTGGATTTATTCTAATACCATCCGCGCCTGCCCTGATAGAGAGAATAGCAAGTCTGTAATCAAAATGAATATCTGCCACAATTGGAACAGATGGAAGTTCCTTCTTAAAACTTGAAATGGCGTTTGCAGCAGATTCTGTATTTGCTGCCACTCTTACAATATCACATCCAGAAGAATATAGCTCCTTTATCTGTTTGATTGTGCTTTCTATGTCCTCAGTCTTTGTATTACACATTGACTGAATAGAAATCGGCGAATCTCCACCTATATATATCCCACCAAGTCTGATCTTCTTTGTTCTCTTCCTGATAATCAATACTCCTCACCACCCTCATCCGGATTTGCATCAAAATTCTTCTGCAACTCTATAGCCTTTTTTTGCATCTCAAATGCCTTCTGTTGCATCTTTATCATCTGCTTTTGAGCCTCCTCAATCTGTTCAGATGAAATATCCTGCGAACCACTGTCCTTATCAGAACTTTTCTTATAAGGGTTCTCCGTTTCAATATTTTGTGATTGAATGTTATTAGATGGGATGCTTGAACTATTCTGATTATCTCTCACCTTTGCAGGGGCTGCCTTGAACTTTGGCTTTGATATAGTCTTCTCCTCTGT
>JBBISZ010000167.1:0-6154 GCA_037441045.1 Deltaproteobacteria bacterium
TAATATGATATATTATGCAAAAGGAGGTATGAACCTATGAAAGAGGAAAGGTACAAACCATCTCCAGATCATCCATGGAAAAGATCCTTAAATCTAAAGAATGTGACATGACATTTAGTAATAACAGGCAAAAACATTTATATTCAGATACCAGCAAAGCAATAATATATCTTAAAAATACCTATCAAAGTTCTATCTTTGTCAAATCAAATCTGCCCCGTTTATATCAGCACTTACACTATTTGAAGTTTGTTTGATATCTTTGCTAACCGTTTTTAGTATCTTTTGGATCAATATACAAATACCCCTCAGAATCAATTTTTCCAGTATCATCCACCCTCAACCATCCATCCGGGGAAATTGGACATTCTCTAATGTTGTTTACATATCCCCTGGTAATATTTGGACCTCTCAAATAAATATGAGAGTCGGGTCCAATCTTTGCTTCAACTCCATTTAATGGCAATCCTACAGAGCCATTCTTCCTGCGTTCAAGTGTATTAAGATGTGTAGCACCGCAGGTCTCAGCCATACCATATCCGGTAAGAATCGGAATCTTCAGATTATTAAAAAAGTCAGTAACATCGCTCCCGAGAGTTCCACCACCACAAATAAAGAATTTGATGTTTTTACCAAGGTGGGTCTTAATTGTGTTTTTTATTAGTTCCTTAAATTTTTTTGCAAGTTTGTTGTTTTCGAGTTTTAAATGCAGCATCGCCTCAAAACCTATTTTTTTATACAGGGGTGCCGTCTCAAAAATCTGCTCAAAGGCAGTTCTCAAATAATTAAAATAATCCGGGTATGCCACCATCACCGTAGGTTGAACCTCTTTCATATCTCCTGCAAGCATTCTGGCATCCACAAGATTAACAACTGCTGTTGGGAAACCATAACCAACAGGCACTATCTCTGCCAATCTTCCAAGAGTCTGTGAAAAAGGCATAAATATCATCTGTTCATCTGTAGATGCATCATACAGCAGAAGCTGCTTAATAGAATTTATCTCAAACCCGAGCGCGCCCTGTGAGACGAGAGATCCTGCGCATTTTCCAGCACTCCCGGAGGTAAAGATAACTGTAGTAATATCCTCCTCCCTGATATCGCGCTTACAATCTTCAATCAGATCCTCATCAGTATCTAATTGAAAAATCTCCTCTACAAACAGATAGCCATTTACCTTTTTATCCAGAGTAATAATCCTGTCATCTGGATATTCCCCATTTACGAGTGAAATAAAATCAGAATCAATAAAAAGTAAAGATGTGAGACTCAGATGGCTCAAAAGACTTTCCCTCTCCATCCATATATGAAATGGCATAGATATCTTATCAGAGAGAAGACAGGCATAATCCAAAATTATCCAGTTTATAGAATTCTTCCCGAGAATTCCAATATATGAACCCTCTTTACAACTTTTTGATAGGTGGCTTACAACCTTATTACAGCGTTGATAGATGTCGCCCCAAGTATAAGATATCCATTCATTTCCCGTCTTGTATCTGAAGGCTGGTTGAGAGGCGCTTGCCTTTTTGCGCTCTATAAAATGATGTATGAAATAATCGCCCATCAGTGAATTTCTATTCTAATAAAAGATTTTGATTTGTCAAAATGAAATTTTAAGAAAAGATTTTATTTCTGAATTGTTGTTTTTCCTGTTTTTTCCTCTCTTGTGTTGATGCTTATTTTGATTCACCAATCAAAAATAACACTCTTTATTCAAAAAAGAATTTTTATTTGACATAAAAAAGCAAGATACTGTTGTTAAAAACAGACAGATAAATGCCCTCTTAAAAGAAGAAGATATCCTTCAAGTTGCCTGATTAAAATTTGACATTTTCGGAATAAAAAAATTTATTCCAGAAGACAAAAATCATAATTGCCCTTCCTCTGTTTCAGAGAAGACACTCTTGAATCTCGACTCAAATTCTTCAAGTCTATCCTGCCTGATTGCCTCTTTTATATCCAGAATAAAGCGACAATAAAAGTTCAGGTTATGTATCGTCAGAAGTCTGTGTGAAAGTATCTCATTCTGAAAATATAGATGCCTTATATAACCTTTTGAAAATCTCCTGCAACTATAACAGTTGCAACCCTCTTCAAGCGGCAGGCGGTCCTCTGTAAATCGTGAGTTTCTTATATTAAATCTTCCATTATATGTAAAAAACTGGCCATTCCGGGCGTTACGGGTAGGCATCACACAATCAAACATATCAACTCCGTTTTTTATGTAAAACAATAGATCAACTGGATCTCCGATCCCCATCGCATATCTTGGTCTATCTTCGGGCATTCTGTGTACCATCTCTTCAACTATTTTATAAGCATCCTCCTTCTTTTCACCCACCGCGAGTCCACCAATAGCAAATCCATCAAAAGGTAGAGAAGTTATTTGAGCAAGCGATTCCTTTCTTAAATCAAGGTAAATTCCTCCCTGAAAAATTCCGAATAATGCCTGATCCTCCTTCCTTTTGTGGGCTTCAATAGACCGCTCTGCCCAATTGTAAGTAATCTCAATTGATTTTCTTACATATTCATAATCAGCATTCCCTGGCGGGCATTCATCAAAAGCCATAATAATATCAGCGCCAAGAGAATTTTGAACCTCCATAGAGAGCTCAGGAGTAAAACAGTGTAGACTCCCATCAATATGTGATCTAAAAGTGACACCATTCTCGTTTATCTCTCTTAGTTTTGCCAGAGAAAAAACCTGAAACCCCCCCGAATCTGTAAGAAACAGTCTATCAAACCCCGTAAACCCTCTGAGTCCGCCAAAATTCTCAACAACTTTATGGCCTGGTCGCAAATATAGATGATAGGTATTTGCAAGAATGAGATTATATCCTATCTCATATATCTCATCTGGAGACACAGATTTTACTGCACCATAAGTCCCAACAGGCATAAAGACAGGTGTTTCTACTCTGATGCCTCGAATACAAAATTCGCCACATCTTGAAAAGTTCCTCCCACTCTTCTTTTTTATTTGAAATTCCAGATTCATTGACTCATTATACAGTCTCCTCTGGCGCCCTTCCAGTCCTCGTATTTTACAACTTTATAAAACTCCTTCCCTCTCGCCTCTATCGGGCAATCAAGATGTCCATTATTGCATACTACCTGCAAAAACTTATAACCATCACACTCGGCGCAAATATACTTACTCAATTGATCTTCAGACGGTTCACCACTGCAGGAAGGAGTGTCAAAATCTGTGGCGCTACAGGAAAAAAGCAGGATAAAAAACAAAGACATCAAAGAAATGATCAATATGCTTCTCATAAACAAAACCTCACAACGCAAAAGGGAATTTTAATGGACATCCTCCACTATGTCAAATAAATTGTTTCTTTGTAAGCATTGACACCCTATTCTGTCTCTCTGTTGTCCTCTCTGATTTTAATTCCGTATTTTCTCATAAGTGCATGAAAGTTTGGTCTGAGCATTCCCACCAATTCTGCTGCCCTTGTTACATTCCAGCCCGATCTATTTAATGCATCGAGCACAAAATTCTTTTCAACCTGTGAAAATATCGCCTCTCTGAGTCTCCTCTTTACTTCTTGCAACTCTTCAAAAGTCCTCGGAACAGACCTTTCACTATCAGAGACTATATTCTGTGCACACCTCACCTCCTCTGGAAGATCAGAAAGCCTTACAATATCCGAGTCGGTAGTTGCTGCAATTCGCTCTATAATATTCCTGAGTTCCCTGATATTCCCTGGAAATTTATGAGATATGAGCTTTGCCATTGCCTTATTGGAAAAAGCCCTGACTCTTGTCTTGAGCTCCTCCTGCGCCTGCGACAAAAAGTACATTGCAAGAATTGGAATATCATCTGTTCTTTCTCGTAGTGGCGGTAAATTAATAGGTATTACATTTAGTCTGTAAAAGAGATCCTCTCTGAATTGTCCCTTATCGATCATCTGTACCAGATCTTTATTGGTGGCTGTAATAATCCTTACATCTATATCTATCTCCTTCTCACTACCAACCGGTCTTATCTTCTTCGTCTCAATTACCCTTAATAGTTTCCCCTGAAGCTCAAGCGAGGTATTGGAAATCTCATCCAGAAATAATGTTCCCTGATTTGCCATAAGAAAGTAGCCTGGTCTACCGCATGTCGCTCCAGTAAATGCACCTTTTACATGCCCAAAAAGTTCATACCCAATCAATGTGGGGGCAAGTGAAGATAGATCAACTCCAACAAATGGACCATCTTTTCTCAAACTGTTCTGATGAATCGCCTGGGCTATCAACTCTTTTCCTGTCCCGGACTCTCCATAAATGGTCACTGTAAAATCTGTAGGTGCGATCTTGAGGATCTGATTCATTACATCTTCCATAATCTTTGAACGAAAGATAATCTTTGTAGACTTATTCATTCTTTCGATCTCAGATCTTAACCTTTCATCCTCTTTTCTAAGATTTCTATCCTCAAGAGCCTTCTTTACTGATATAATCAGTTCATCCGGAGAGAAGGGTTTTGGAACATAATCAAATGCCCCCTTCTTTATTGCTTCAATGCTGGTCTGAATTGTAGCATATCCGGTAATGATTATTATGGATATATCCTGCCTTTTACTTCTTATCTGTTCGAGTATCTCAAGCCCTAAGGCATCTTTTAGTTTTAGATCCAGAAGAACAATATCATAATTTCCGCCAATTGCCCTGTTTGCCCCATCTATCCCTGATTGAACTGTATCCACAGAATAACCTGCCTCTTCAAGTATTTTCTTACAACTTATGCATATTGCCCGTTCATCATCAATCACAAGAATATTTACCTTTTCTTCCATACAAAACCTCCTATTCAGGGCTCCTGCATCGGAAGGACTACTGTAACTGTCGTTCCACTCCCTTCTATACTTTCTACCTCTATTGTACCATCATGTTTTCTAATAATTCCCAGAGAGACAGAAAGACCAAGCCCGGTCCCTTTTCCACTCCCCTTTGTTGTAAAAAATGGCTCAAAGATTCTGTCCATATGTTCTTTTGGAATTCCCTTTCCGTTATCTTTTACAACCACATGGGCAAAACTACTTGAAGAATCCTCTTCTGTAACAATCTCGATTTTGCCGCCCTTTTCGCATGCCTCCGCTGCGTTGAGTATCAAATTTACTATTACCTGCTGTATCTGTTTTGGATCTACAAAAACGTTCAGGGGCTTGTCCAGAAGATTTAATCCTGTTGTAATCCTGTCCATTGATTCATACTTTTCTGTAAACAAGAGAGAGTTGCGAACGATTTCGTTTAGATCAATAATTTCCTTTTCCATCGGCCGCTCCCTTGCAAAATCCAGAAGAGATTTTACAATATTCTTACATCTCCTCGTCTCCTCAACAATAATTTTGAGATCCTCAAGTCTGGGATCATTTTCAGGAAGATGCTTCAACATAAGACTTGAAAGAGATAAAATAGCCGTAAGCGTATTATTTATTTCGTGCGCCACACCCGCTGCAAGTCTTCCAATGGATACCTGCTTCTCAACTCGTGAAAGCCTCTCTTCTGTCATCTCCTGTAATGTCAATCCCTCTCCTTCACAGCCTTTAACATTTTGTTAAAAGACCTGGAGAGTCTCACTATCTCGTCTACAGATTCTATCCTGACTTTGTAATTATAGTCACCCTGTGCCACTCTATCCATAGCATCTGCAAGCCTTTCAACCGGCTTTACCAGCCATACTGAAAACAAAAAAGTCATCAAAAAACCAAAAAGCATCCCCGCCACAATCGGCCCCGCAAAGAGTGAGGATGTCCTCTTCCTGACATCACCGTAAACCTCCTCAGGCGTACCTATCCCAAGCATCCCTATTACGTTACCCTTGAAATCCACAAGAGGAGAATAGGCAGCGAAAAATACTGTATCAAGGACTCTTGGTCTTCCCACATAGACCCTCTTTTCATCAAGCACCGCTCTTGATACAGAGCTATCAGCCCTTGAATCTACAGCGTTCTTTCCTATTGTCGTCAGTATTCGTTTATCGTTTAAGAATATAGAAATCTGATAATTCTGGTTTCCCATATAACTGGTTAGTAGTTTCAACCGATCCGCAAGTTCGTTTTTATGATTTATCTCAAGACCTATTATTACAACAATTCTTTTACTGTTCCTTCCGCCCGCCACAACCGACAGAAGATCCTTTTCAAAGCCGAACATT
>JBBISZ010000168.1:0-1911 GCA_037441045.1 Deltaproteobacteria bacterium
ATCGGGGATAAGGTCTCAATAAGATTCTTAAAACACTCTTTCTTGCAGTCCACACATCCCCGTTTACCTGTCCTGCATTCGCTCTCAATGAGGGATAGATTTTGGGAGCTATATATTTTGTGGTATGCAAAGATGTTGCATATCTCTGGATGTCCCGGGTCGGACTTCTTTATTCTTGCAGGGTCTGTAATCGCATTCATTACCTGAAACTTTATTTTTTCATCAGTATCACCAATGAATATGGCATTATCGTAGGATTTGCTCATCTTCCTGCCATCTATGCCGGGGATTCGCGAAAACGGTGTCATGAGCGGTGCAGGCTCAATAAACACATCCTGATAGTAATGATTGACCCTCCTTACAACCTCTCTGGCGAGTTCAAGATGTGGGAGTTGATCCTCACCCACGGGGACATAATGTGCATCATACAGGACAATATCTGCAGTCTGAAGGACGGGATAGCCTAAAAACCCGTATGTCGTGAGGTCTGCAAAATCTATCTGGCTCATCTTCTCTTTATAACTTGGTACTCTCTCAAGCCAGGAGATTGGGGTAAACATGGAGAGGATAAGATGTAGTTCTGCATGTGCCGGAACGAGAGATTGAATAAACAGGACGGATTTATCCGGGTCTATTCCGGCTGATAAAAAATCTATCGCAACCTGAAAGGAGTTTTCGTATACCTCTTTTGAGTTCTGGTACAGAGTTGTAAGTGAGTGGTAATTTGCTACAAAGAAGTAGCAGGTGTAATCATCCTGTAATTTTACCCAGTGCTCGAGTGCCCCGTGATAATTTCCTATATGAAGTTTGCCTGTAGATTGCATTCCGCTTAAAACTCTCTTCTTCATCTTTCCTCCCTTAGATAGAGACTCCCATCAGTCCAAAGAAGAATCTGGTCATGCCTATAAATGCCGGCCCAATAATATCACCGGCAAATATAATTATGCCTATAAACAGGACAAATGAATATTTTTCAAGAAATTCTATAATATACATCTTGTTCTCGGGCAGTATACCGTAGAGTATCTTGCTTCCATCCAGCGGTGGAACGGGTAGAAGGTTAAAGAGGAATAGCCCGATGTTTACCTGCATCGTGCGGACTGTAAGGATAAATAGTGCCTCAAAGATCTTTGAGTCGGATGACGGGATAATAATTAACAGAAGTCTACCAGCAAATATCATTAACACTGCAAATATCAGGTTGCTGAGTGGTCCTGCCAGTGCTGTAAGCATTATCCCTTTGCGCATATTGATATTGCGATTGAAAAATAATGGATTAAATGGAACAGGCTTTGCCCAGCCGAAGAATGGAAGTCCAGATAGGATTCCCATAATTGGCATGATTACAGTCCCTATAATATCGAGGTGGGCAAGTGGATTGAGTGTCAGTCTACCCAGCCTCTGTGCAGTATCATCCCCGAGCTTATAGGATGCCCATCCGTGCGAGAATTCGTGCACTGTTATTGAAAGGACAAGTGGTATATAGTATGAAAAGACTTTAAATAAGATCTCCATATAATTACCTTTTTAATAATTGAATACTGCCTTGCCAATTACACTTGAAAAATAAAGACTCATCCCACTTATGTCCATTCTACCATTCTTCTCAAATCTCAAAGTGTAGAATTTACCAAAACGTGAGAGTCCTGGGATTAGAAGTTTATCCTTTGGCCCGGGCTTTATTTCCTTAATCTCCATGGGGTATATTCTATCTCCATCTTTACTCTCCAAAAATACCTTCCATATAGAATTTTTCATTGCCAGATCATTTACCTTTGATTCGGTAGTTGAGAGTATTACAAAAAAGTCAAAATATTTGCTCTCTCCTTCCATCTCTTTTTTCAGTAGTGACTCCTTTTCTGGAAGGGAGTAGCTCTCCATCTCCGCTATTGCTTCACAATATGCCTCTCT
>JBBISZ010000168.1:1926-6135 GCA_037441045.1 Deltaproteobacteria bacterium
GAAGAAGGCGCGGCTCTGTAAGCCATCATAGATAGATATCTTCTTATCCTCTTTCATTATAGATTTGTGAAATTGCTCGAGCTTTACTGTATTGTATCCGACTCCCACGCAGGAGAGAATTAGCAAAGATGAAATACAGACAAGAGCCTTATTCATCACTAATAAAGTCCCTTTTTTTGAAAACTGAGATGAGTCTATAACCCGCCTTTTCCACATTTTCTCTACCTCCCTCTTCTCTATCCACGAGGCAGATAATATATGCAACCCTGAGACCTTCCTGAATTACTCGTTCACATGCTTTGAGTGTAGAACCACCTGTAGTGACAACATCTTCAAGAATAACCACTCTGCTGTTATCAGGGACATTCTTCTTCCCCTCCACAAATACCTCTGTCCCATGACCCTTTAATTCCTTCCTGATAATCAGAGCCGGAATGTGATTCCCCTTTATAAAACTGGCATAACTCGTTGCACATACGAGAGGATCTCCACCGAGGGTTACACCTGCTACAGCGTCTATCGGTTCTTTCGACTGTGCAATCATCTCAAGAAATATATTCCCAATCAGATAGAGCCCTTCTGCTGTAAGCGCTGTCTGCTTGCAGTCAATATAGAAGTTGCTCCTTCTACCTGATGCCAGGACTATCTCTCTCCTCTGAAAGGATAGATTTTTTAGCATTTCAAGCAGTCTATTCTTGTTCTCTTCAAAATTCATAATTACTCCACAAAAGAACGGAGATTCATTCTAATTGCATATAATAAAAAGTCAAATGAAATTATCCAGAAGCTCAGAGTCTACGATATAATTTTATTACTGCCCCTGATGCGTAAAATGTTTTATGTGAGTAAAATTTGTATTTATGAAATTATCAAAATCTTCAAAATCTTTTAAACCTTTAATATGATGTGGTTCATAGTAATATACCTCTGCCCCATAAGGATAATAGATTCTTCCATCCGTGTGAATTAGTAAATAGTTTACATTTTCTTTTTCTATGACTCCTTTTAGCCTTTTTGAATCAATCTCTCCTGTTCTAACTGAGCCACCAGAGATATATCCTGATATTGAAGCCCCCTTAATTTTGCTATGAAAATTGAAAAACCCATAGTCTGATAACAATTTTTCGTCTCTTCTTATATTTTCCTTCAGGTATTTTGATATCTTCAGGACAGAATCATCTTTTAAAGAGAGTTCGGACAGTGGTGGCGGGTTGAGCACAATCTGTAATATCAGGGCAACTCCAGCTACAATAAGGGAAAATTTCTCATTGAAAAACTTTATGAAATCGGAGAAGAGAAATAGTCTTGCAATTATTGCAATCATTACATATCTGACAAAATGACTCTCTGAGACAAACATCGCCACAAGATTGAGTCCAATAATTATTAATGCGAATATTGAGAAGTTTTCACTTTTTATCTTTATGATTGGCAGAATAAATGCCGGGAAGATGAGCCACACAGGATATGTCTTTATGAGATATCTCAGGAAATCGACAAAATGGTCAAACTTGTTTTCTAAAACTATGTTGTGAGCAGGTATCTGTTGAAAAATACTTCCAAAAATATTTGTAGAACCTCTTATCGAAACAGATAAAATAATGAATATCAGAATAGACAGAAAAATTACTAATATTCTTGTGTCCCTTTTTTTGATCAAAAAATATAAAGAAATAGTAGTAGTATATAAAATTGCGTCATCTCTTGTTAAGACTCCGAGTCCAAATAGCAGGGATGCATAGATAATACTTTTTGTATCCTCTTTCATCAGGAAATATATACCAGTGATGATGAATGTTAACATAAAAATATCGGTTCTAAAGAATCTCATCTGTGTAAAAATCAGAGGATCCAGAATAAACATTGCGGACATCAAGACTGCTACTTTTGGTCCGTTTCTGTTAATAAAAAGTTTGAATATAAAAAGTGAGGCAATCAGACCCATAATGGATGCAAAATATCTAAAGACGACTATGTTGTTTGAGAAGATATGGAATAGTAGTCTACCTATTATAAAGATTAAAGGGGGTTTGGCGGTCATTATATCTGAGTAGAGTGATGATCCATCTGCAAAAGAAGCAGAGGTATATAAATATGCCCCTTCATCATCTTCAAATAAAAATCCTGACGGGTTTATCAGTACAACTGACCAGAGCAAAAAAATTAATATATAATATTTTGCATACTCTCTCACAGAGGCCTCATACCAGAATCATAGTCCAATAGATATTTATGGACAAGAATTATTTTATATTACCTAAAGACAGATATCAAATAATAGATTACTTACAATTAGTTCTGATGGGAGTGAGGATGTTCTTAGCATAAGATCAAACCTTGACAGGGACTCCATTGACCTCAAGAGCTTCTCTCTGTCAAAATTTCTTGCCTGTGGGATATATTCGGATTCTACAATCCTCTGTGGGACACCAAGGGTACTGGCAATTTCCTGTGGGGTTGTATTTTTCATAAGCATTGTTTTGGTCTTATAAAGTTGTTCAAGCATCCTCATAACAGGTGTTACAAGTTGTATCAGGTTTTCTCTTGTATTGCCTGAGATTTCCAGAATTCTAAGAGCCTCGTCTATTCTTTTATTGGCGATGGCATTGGTGAAGTCATAGACTGTATATCCTCTAAAATTAAATACAAACTTCTTTACATCATCAAGTGTGAGTCTTGTCTTTTCGGGTTCATACATTATAAGTTGAGATAATATGTTGAAGATCATATCCTGCTGAGTCCCCAGTTCGTCTATTAGATATGAAAAGCCGTCAGGGTCTATGGATGTGTTGAATTTTTTCAGATGCGCATTTACCTTTTTTTGAAGGTCCTGAGTTGAGAACGCATCGAATTTGTAGATTGACTTTCTATCTTTTATCTCTTTTATAAATTCAACGGTCTTTTTCCCCTTTGAGGGGAGTTCGTCCTGATAATACATCATTATCATTGTTGTCCCATTGAATCTGTCATGCTTTAAGATTCTGGATATGTCAGCAAAATCGTCCTCACGCAGTCTTTCGGTGTCTCTCAATACAATCAATTTATTCTTTCCCATAAAAGGGGGTGTAATGAAGCTCTGATAGATATTCACACCACTACCTTCTTCACAATAGATCAGTTCATAATTAAATTCATTTACACCTTCTGGTAGAAGAATCTTTTTGAAATATTCTATGGCATTCTCCATTCTCATCTTCTCTTCGCCAAAGAAGATCATTACAGGTTTGAATTTTTTATTGTTTATCTCTTCCAGCAGAATTTCTGGCTTTAATATTTTATCGTCAGCCTTTTTTGAAAGTCTTTTATAATCCTTGAATCCCAACAGATAACTCCCTGATGAACCTGTCGGTTATTTTAATCAATAATTTCTCAATAGCAATCTTTTTATTGGATTCTGTGGTGGCAGGACTGTCTGCCGAAAAATATATATTCTGATCTGTTATGCTGAATACCTTTTTATTCCCGCTCTTTGTGTCTGTAAAAGTGAATTCTGTAGAAATCTGGATCTGGTATTCATAAGTATATGCCACATTAATACCCTGTCTGTATGATAATGGTTGAAGCTGGATGCTTTTTATAACGATTTCAACTTTATAATCTGCTTTTTCGTCATCTATGGAGATTTTTACCCCATTCCTTGAGAATCTATTTATCAGTATTCTTGAGATGTCCTGTTCTATGCCGTATTCAGAAGTAAGATTTTTTATTGAGAAAAGACTTAAATTTTTACCTATCAAACCCTTTATGTCATCTTTCTTAACAATCTTATAACCACAACTGAGATTAAAAGATATTATAATTGGAACAATAAAGAAGGTATACATGTTTACCAATCGTGAATTAATAATATTTTTTAGAAAAATTATAAGAAAAATATACATTGATTTTTCAAAATAGCTTTATGGCTCTTTAAAAAACTACCCCCTTTATTGCTTGTACTATATAGTACTATTGATGTCCAGATATTTTTGTGTATCAAAGTTGAATAGTTTATTCAGAATCACTACTAATTTATTCAACCATAAAAACAAATATGGAAGGACTTTAATGAATAATATTATTGGAGAAAGATTCTGGCTTGAAGATAGAATATTGAAGATAAAAAATTTCTCCTTGCATTCAGGATGTCAGATCCGTATAATAATAATTGAAATCCTCAACACAGGGGGTGAGATGTTTGAGGTAGAAAAAATCCCGATTTCCACTCTA
>JBBISZ010000169.1:0-6067 GCA_037441045.1 Deltaproteobacteria bacterium
GTTTAGAAGTTCTGATGCTGATTTTAATGAAATAAACCATTAATAACCTTTTGCAGGATCTCAAATCTTTTCATATCAATCTCCAAGACATAGATACTCATAATTTTTTTGTCTCCTTAAAGGATTATGTATTCATTCAAGGAATGCTTTATAAATGTGACATTTTAAGATTGGAACCACATTTTTCAAGTTATTCAAGTAAAATATGCAGAGGCTTTTCTGGATTATTGGTGTTCAATAGATATGGAAAGCAAGATAAGGGCTGTTATAACCTCTGCCAGAACTCTCAAGAGATATTCATATTGCATAATAAACCATTGTATATTTCCTATTTATTCAGGTCGGATAAAAGGAATAAATAATAAAATCAAGGTGATAAAGCTAAAGGCATACATCTTTTGTGATTTAGAATATTCCTCTTTGATCAATAAAGAAGCCATTAATTTTAGCAACTAATTAGGAGAGGAACCTATATTTAATATTTGACATTTGTAATACAATATTGTATACAATTGTGTATGAATAATGAAGGGACAGGTTATATGAAGACTTCTATTGATGCACAGGGGATTTATGAGAGGCTAAAAGAGCAGATTATTTCAAGGGAGCTGCTGCCAGGGCAGAGAATTGTTGAACTTGATGTGTGCAAAAAATTTAATGTTAGCAGGACCCCTCTCAGGGAGGCATTGAGAAGATTGGAGGCTGAGGGGTTTATTAATTATTTTAAAAACAGAGGGGCTATTGTCTCATATTTGAAACCTGAAGAGATTGTAGAGAGATTTATTTATTTTTCTAATCTATTAGCCTTTGCGTCTTCACTTAGCGTAAGCCATATATCAAAGAAACAGATTTATGAGTTAAAGATGTTCAATGATAAGATGCTATCTGTTGCGGATATTAATGATAGGATTCAGTGGGTGGCTTATAATCAGAGTTTTCATATTACACTTATTTCTGGTTGTCCAAATCAGTATCTGCTTTCTCAACTTACAAAGGAAGGGGAACGGTTATGGAGATACTGGGCTTCTGCATTTAATATGGTCTTTGATCTCAATAAGTACCACAGAGAACATAAAGAAATTATTAAAGCCGCTCAATTGAAAGATCCTGAGAAGATATATAATCTTATTTATCATCATATATCCCGATTTTCCGACCATATTAGAATGGCATCAGGTGGGATTGCAGGGATTTGAAAATGTGGATTATAAGTGATCTACATATCTCTACGAATTTTTCACTTATTGAAATGCCCGAAATAATCAAAGTGTTATCATATATATTAAAGCAGGAGAAGGATGAGATTATTTTTAATGGAGATACATTTGACTTTGCCCGTTCATCTTCAATCCCTGAAGGCTATAGTGCCACAAAAACTGAGACAAAATATGGGATTACTCCTTCTACAGAAAATGCGGCAAGAAAGATGCAGATGATTATTGATTCAAATGATGAGTTTTTCAATATCTTAAAATTAATGATAGATAATGGCTTTAAGTTGATTTTTTTATACGGGAATCATGATTCAGAACTGAGATATAATTCTGTACAGGAGGTTATAAAGAGGCGAATAGGGGGAGTATGTGGTGAGAATCTATGTTATGATATTAGATATATTAAAGATGGAAAGATTATTGAACATGGTCATCAATATGATCCTGAAAACAGGATAGTCTACAGCAATGATTTTTACTCAGAGGAATATACATTTGGATATGTTACATCAAAATACTTTGGAAATATTATCGAAAGAGAAAAGCGACTGCCAAAAAATGACGCATCTGCGGGTGAGTATTTTCTCTGGGTATTTAAGAATTTTGGTATAAGATCAATAAGGTTTATTTTTCAATATTTTTTATATGCATTTATTGTTATTTCAAGAAGCGGGAGATGGTTTAGATACAGAAAAGAAATATCTGATGAACCTCTAATTGCGGAACCACTTATGTCCTCACTGTTTAAGACCATCAAGCGGTTGTATTTTGTGCAGGTATTTTTATTTATTTTCTTAATTATTGCTTCTACAATTTCATTTATATTATTTTCCTCTCTTTTCCCTTATGCCTTTATTTTGCTCTGCCTTTGCCTGATTCCACTTTTTGGAATAAATAATAAGAGGAGGCTGAAGTCTATCTTTGATTCCGTATCTTTAAGGCTAAAAGAAATATACAATGCAAAGCAGATTATTTTTGGACATGACCATTATTATTCACATAGAGATGCTAAATCTTCTTATTTATCAAGTGTGCCTTTTGAAGATGAATATGGTCTTTATATCCTGTGGGTTAAATCAGATCAGATAATATATGAAAGGGTCTTGTAAAAAAGGAGAAAATCATGGCTATTTCACAAAATTCTAATTTTGATCAACAACTGGAGTTGCTACTACCTGAATTGATAGAAGGGCTTCCACCTGACTTTCTATCCCATCCTCAAGCCTCAAAGTTCATTGCTGGGGCAAAGAGATTGATAGAGGATAATCCGGTGGTATTAAAATGGATTCTCAGGATTTATGAGTCACTCAATTCATATACAAGACGAAGATTTATTGAATCATTTGTCAGGTCAGTAATAATGGAATCGATGCCACTCAGAATTAAATTTTTTGAAGATAACAGGGTAACAGCCCCCTTTACCATTGTTATTAATCCGACAATGCGATGCAATCTGATGTGCACGGGATGTTATTCATACAAATACTTAAAAAAGGATCTTGAATACGAATATATAAGAAAAGTATTAAATGAGGTGAGGAATTATGGCGTTAGATTTATTACCATTTCGGGAGGGGAGCCTTTACTCTATAATGATCTCTTCCGAATGGTAGAAGAGTTTCCAGATATGGCATTTCTGATGTACACAAATGGACTTTTGATAGATGAGGAGGTCGCAGACAGAATTGCTAAGGCAGGGAATCTGTTTCCTGCAATATCTGTTGAGGGTTTTGAGAAGGAGACGGATGAGAGGAGGGGAAGCGGTGTATTTGATGCAGTTCTTAATGCAATGAAATTACTCAAAGAAAAGAATGTCTTTTTTGGATTTTCTGTTACCCCTACATCAAAAAATTCTGAACTGATAACAGATGATAGATTTGTTGATTATTTTATTGAAAGAGGGGTGCTATTTGGGTGGTTGTTTACATATATTCCAGTCGGAAAGAGCCCTGATATAGCCCTGATGGCTACTCCTCATATGAGAGAGGCTCTAAGGAGAAAGACTATAGAATGGCAGAGGACAAAACCGATTTTTATCGGTGATTTTTTTAATGATGGTGTCTGTACAGGAGGTTGTTTATCGGCATCCAGATATTGTTATATTACAGTCAATGGGGATGTGCAGCCATGTACATTTGTGCAGTTTGCTACACACAATATTAAGGATAGTTCTCTACTTGAGATCTGGCAGAGTCCGCTATTTAGAAAGATCAGGGAGAGACAACCATATTCTGAAAATCTTTTACGTGTATGTAAGATTATAGATAATCCTGATGTCTTAAAAGAAGTTATCTCTGAATCTGGCGCCAGACCTACCTGCGAAGGAGCAGATGATATTATTACTAATTCAAAGACAAGAGAGTTCTTGATGGCATATTCTAAGGAATGGAAAAATATTGCTGATACAGCATGGGCATCCGATGATTACAGGTCAGGTAGAGATGTCTATATTCCGTTCGTCGGAAGACGTGATATATATAAGTGGTTTTTACACCTCAGAGATAAAAAAACAGAAAATAATACTACCTAATAGATTTTAATTTATACTTTTTTAACATGAGTTCATAATGGTAATTTGTATCACTATGCGGGTACAGTAGATTTTTCCAGTCAATTGTGTTATAGAAAATTAGTGAAGTTTTTAATGTAGTGTAGATTGAATAAAATAAGCATTATTTAACTTTATGGCTAATTTAAGTTATATAATATTTTTGGGTTGATTTACACTATTTATTTGATATTATAAACTTTCCAGTGAGGTGGAAATTATGAAAAAGGTCTTATTTGTTTTTTGTATAATGTTATATGTTTTTGCCTGTGTGGATGCTGAGATCAAGAGCAGGGATGGAGAAAACATGTATTCTATTACTTTATCAACGGAGTCAAAAGATCTCATAGTTACAGCACTACCAGGAGAGAATGTAAAATTCAAGGTTTATGTTGAAGGACCTTCACCATTGAGGAATATCGTATTTTTTGCCGATTCAACACAGATCGACATAACAGGAATACAGAATAAAAATCCTCCATATAACATTGATGTTACGAGTTTTACCATAGATAAGAATTCTGAGGAGAAGACAATTTTCTGTAAGGTGGTAGGTACAACTCTGGATGGAATGTATGTAAATTCCAACATTCTTACAATCAGAGTCCTTGATATAGATCCTCCGGTTATAGTAAAGTATGAAAAAGATCAAAAACCTTCTGATAGCATTGTGTCTGATTCTCCTTTTTCAATAACCGTTGAGGCTCAGGACATTAATTCGGGTATAGGAAAGGTTGAGATATCAGATGCAAATAACTTAATTTATGAGAAATACTCCGAAGAATTTAAGGGGAAATATTTTAGTAAAAAATATTCATTTACAGCCCCAAAACTCAATTGTGGTATAGTTCAGATGAATCTAAAAGTCTGTGATAATTCTACTCAGAAAAACTGTGTTGAAAAAAACCTTTTATTGAAGATTAATGGGCATCCATTTGACGAGAATGCTCCTTCCCTGACATTTATTAAGCCTGAGCAAAACTCAACTGTTTCGATTGGAGAAAATCTATATATTACGGTTAGGGCAGAAGACGATTGTTCGCTTATAAACAAGATTTTTTATTATACTTCGTTTGATTCGCAAATTAATGCAATTGAAGTGATTAACAAAAAGAGGATAGTGGAGGAGGATCTGACTATTGCAATTCCATCAAATCTTGAGGATGGACAGGAGTTTTCAGTTTTTGTATGGGCGGAGGATACAAATGATCCACCGCGCGGATCTGCAGATAATGCAGTAGAACTCAAACTGGTGGCTACAGGTAAGGATATACCTGAGGTTGTTATAAATAATCCTGCTGATAATGCATCTGTCTCTATTGGAGATAAAGTCGTAATAAGTGGCGTAGCAAGTTCAAACAGGTATGCAATAAAGGAGATTGAGTTGAGGATTACGGGGGCATATCAGGAGAACAGAAAAACAGTAATAAGTCCTCCTCAGGCTACAGCATTGTTCTCTTTTGACTTTACAATTCCATCCGTGCTAAAGAGCGGGGATCAGTTATCTATTTATGTAGATGCAAAAGATAACTCTGTGTCAGAATCAGTAGGAACTGGAGGACCTGTCAGATTAAATATTGTAGCGCTTAAACCTCAGATTCAGATAATTGCTCCTGCAAACAATGATGTATTTTATCCTTCCGGGACAATAACCACTACAGTATTTGCCCAATCATCCAATTCATCAATAAAGAGCGTCTCCTACCATATTGAAGGTATAGAGGGCATAACTGTTGATGAGACTTTTGTACCAACCGTGCCACAGAAGACATTGAATAAAACTTTTGCATATAAGGTGTCGGAGGATGTCCCTGAAGGGGAGCTTACAATATCTGCCGAGGCTGCGGATCTCAATGATATTAAAGGAGATGCTCAACCTGTAATGGTAAAAATTGTAGATAATATCAAACCACTGGTATCTATTACTTCTCCGCCTTATAACAGTCAGGTAGATGCAGGTTCATCATTTGATCTGGTTGTGAAGGTTGAGGATATGAATAGTCTTGTATATGAAGTAGATGCAAATGTAATAAGTCCTTATAATGATTCAAAAAAACTTATTGTCAATAAGAAGAGTGATGAGATCACATTTACCTTTAATGTTCCGGATACGCTTATTTCAAATCAAATTATTATGATTCAGATCTATGCAATTGATGATTCATCTCTTTCAAATAAATCAGAGGTAGTCCAGTGGCGATTGAGGGTTCGGTAATAAGTTCCGGGCGATTAGCTCAATTGGATAGAGCGTTGGCCTCCGGAGCCAAAGGTTGCAGGTTCGAGCCCTGTATCGCCCGAATATTAT
>JBBISZ010000170.1:0-6063 GCA_037441045.1 Deltaproteobacteria bacterium
TGATTCTCCTCTGCCTCTTCTCAGATAGTCTCTCATTTGTAATATCCTCAAATATCAAAATATGTCTATTGCCAATATCTCTCTTAAAAAGTTTTACATAACAAATATCCCCATTCTTTTTTTTCATCTTAAGGATAACCAATTCGCTCACATATTGACCTGCAGTTTTTTCAAAAACCAGATCAATATATCTTTTTATCTCCTCATTGCTGGCAAATGGAAACGAGACCTTCAACCAATTCTCAAAATTTAATAAATCCTCTTTTGTATATCCAAATTTTTCTGTAAATGCTTCATTGAGGAGAATAATATTTCTAAATTTATCAAGCACAACCGTTGGAACAGGGGAATTTCTCAAAATACTCTCTATCTCCTCACTCTTATTAACCAATTGCTCTTCATATTTTACTTTATCCGAAATATCTGAGAGCACTCCATAGTACTTCTTTTTGCCATCTTTTTTATCAATAATCCTTATACCATTAACCTTGATCCATTTATAATCTCCCCATTTTGTCTTATATCTAAACTGCCCTTCTATAGAATCCCTTGTACCATCAGCAAGTTTCATTACTCTCTCAAGATCATCAGGGTGGACATTCTTTACAAGTTCATATATATTCTGTGAAAGTTCTTCATTTTTATATCCAAGAACTCGCTCTATATTTCCAGTGATATAATATTCACCCGTATCAACTATATGTTCATAGGATACCTGTCCGGATGTCTCAATTGAAATCTCAAACTTCCTCAAAAGAGACCTTACTCTTTCAAGAAGACTTGCCTTTTGAAGTGCAAGTGAATAAATATCTGCTATTCGTGTCAAAACTGCCACATCATCAGTATTATAATCTCGCCTTGAATTTGCAACCGCTATCTGACCCAGAAGTTTACCATCTCTCATAACAGGCACAGCCAGAAACTTCTCAATCTTTATGTGCCCTTCTGGAGTGCCTGTTGACCTCTTATCTTTTGAGACATTATTCGTGAGTATGACCTTTTTATTTTTAAGCGACCAGCCCCATAGACCTTTATAACCATCAAATGAAACAGGACCAGAACTCATCTTATCCCTGTGCCATTTAATCTTCTTAAGCGAGTCAGGAAATATAGGAATCATCAGTTTCCCAGTCCTCTCATCCACATACCCCACATAACCAACTGGAGATTCTGTAAGTTCCTGAATAGCCCTCAAAACAGACGAGGACATCTCATCTATTGTCTCAGATTTTAGTATTTTTAATATAAGTTCATTGACTCCTATATTGGCATGAATTGTTTTGAGATACTTTTCCTTTAATTCCATCTCCTCTGTTATATCAACCGCCAGAGATAAAGTCCCAACAATCTTATTCTGCTTATTAATAATGGAGTTATTGAATGCAAAATATTTTTTCTTTCCACTCTTTGTCAATACAGGATTAATATACTGTTTGAATCTGGTAATCCTCCCCGCAATAATATTCTTGAATACCTTTTTTACCTCTTCAATACTCACCTGAGGGAGAAAATTTGAAAACCAGTCCTTCCCTATCATCTCCTTTACAGAGTATCCGAGCATCCTTGCCCCTTCTCTATTTACAAATACAACCCTTCCATTCCTATCAAGTGCCACCATCAGGAAGAATCTGGCATTCATTACTGCATTCTGGAATGACTCATCATGACAGATTGATTGAAGTTTTTTCATAATTTATTCCTTTATAATTACCGTTTTCAATAAACAATAACCAATTTTATACACTTATTCACCAACTAATTCAATAACAAATTAAAATACAGGAAGTTGAGACCCACAATCTTTTGACCATTATTTACACAGTACGTTTATTGAAAAACCGGTGCAACTCATGGCAATTATATGGAACTATGCAGGATAGATAAAAAATAGCGGCAGAGATCCATTGGATGAGATGAACTCAAAACTACCCAGTATTTAATTGAGATTCTCACTTCTTCTCAAGAATAATTACAGAATTTGAGTACCCTCTCTCACCATCACCTTCATAGTCATAAGGCACAACCTCACAATTGTATATTTCTCCCTTCTTGACAAGTCTACCCGGAACAGATGATGATGTTGTTGCAAAATTGAGAAGCTGTCCGTTCTTATACCAGAAAAATTTGTATTTAATCTCGTCTTTTTCAATATCCTCAGAAGGTTTTATTATCCTGCAACTTATCTCTGTCCCTTCAAATGGATATGCCGGTTCTACCTTAACTGCCGGGGCAGATGGTCTCTTATTCATTACATTTACATATACAGATGCTACATCACTTTTTTGTTCTCCGTCGGATGCAATTACTTCACATGTATACCTGTTGCCTCTCAGCACATTCTCCGATTTTACCACAGCAGTATTCTCTAAAAATGCCTTATCATTCTTCTTCCATAAGAATGAATAACTTATTTTATCATTATCAACATCATCACTGTTTTTTGATATTATACAGGTAAGTTCATCTCTCGTGTGTGGATTTTCTGGTGATATCTTCAATTCAGGCTTTGAAGGCTTTGAATTTGAGACCAACACCTCATTTGACTTACTGCTGACAACAAACTCACCATCTGAACTTATCATCTCACAGGATATCTTATCTCCTTTTTTCAAGAACCCTCTATTAAGTCTATCCTCCTCGGTTGTCATAAACACATTAGAATTCTTATACCATACAAACTTGTTGATAATCTTATCTCCATCTATATCATAGGGCTCCTTCGTGACCTTACACAGGATATCATTGGAGACATTCGGATTCTTTGGTTCAACATCCACAACAGCTGCAATAAGCGGTGCATTATTAATATAAGTTGAAATCTCTGCATAATCTCCCTCTACCTCACCGTCAAACGGGATAACACGAGCAACTATTGTCTGATTTTTTGAAAACAGATCAGGCTTCAGATCAAAGCTGTTTTTTGCCTTTTCAATTTCACCATTGTTGGCAAACCATCTCACCCTGTAATCAATTTTATCTCCATCAATATCAATAGATGGCTTCGTAATCTTCAGTATCAAAGACTGATTTCTATTAACAGGCGCCTTTTCAAAGACTATCTCAGGCCTTGATGGAGGTGAATTTTTTACCTCAAATCCAAACTCATAAACATTCGATTTATCTACGCCATCTGTAGAATAGACTCTCACTGTCCATCTTTCATGTTTTTTCAGCGCTGCACCCTTTGAACTCATCTTATCATCAAGGGCGGTTATCCTGTTTTTACCATTATACCATTCGACTTTATACTGAATATTATCACCATCCAGATCCTTACTCTCCTTATCCAGAATAAGTTTTGCCTCTTCTGTTGATATGAGAATTCCCTTTTCGAGATGAAATACGGGATCCTTCGGCTTTGAATTTAATATCTTTGTCTCAGCAAATCCCATTTTGCCATCCTGAACACCATCATTCGGAATTACTTCTATACGAATCTGATCCCCTTTCTTAAAATCCTTTGAAGTCAACATATTGGCTTTTATATTATCTATTTTGTTCCCATTTCTGTACCAGATATACTTATAGTTTATCTGATCTTTATCATAATCAAGAGAGGGTGTTTGAATTACATCCTTAAGTTCATTCTCAACAGTAGGATTTAGTGGTAATATCGCAATCTGAGGAGCAAGCGGTGCTGAATTAAATATCTTCACTGTTTTATAGACTTCCTGTGAGTAGAGTTCACCATCATAAGCCCTCACACCTATCTTGATCTCCTGATTCTTCTTAAAAAACCCACCCTTATATTTTCCTGTTAAGAAATCGTAAGGTATAAATACTCCATCCAGCCATAAGTTGTAAACATAAGAAAGATTATCTTTATCTACATCTGTAGCAGGCTTTGTAATTTTTACTTCTATATCCGAAGTGACAGTCGGGTTTGCTGGCAGAATCTCAAATTCACAGATTGAAGGTGCTGTATTCTTTACACCAAATTCAATAGTCGCAGATTTCCCGGTCTCTTCACCATCAAAAGGTGTAACTATTACAGCCATTCGATCATTCTTGAAAATATCTTTTGGATCAATATATGTCTGTGAATCAATGTATTCCAGTCTCTTATTATTTCGAAAATATGTATATTTGTAAACTATCTTATCATTATCGTAGTCAGTAGCCTCTTTTACAATCCTCACATCAACTCTATTACCCGTATAAACATCTTTTGGCGCTATCTCTATGGCTGGTGCCTCTGGAATTACATTCTGTATTTCTATCTCCTCTGACTTAACTATTTTTGACCCCGCCCCTCTACCATACTCCTTGAAATTCTCTTCGTCCTGAACCTCTGCATATAATTTATCATGCTTTTTAAAATATTTTGGTTCTACAACCTTCTTCCCATCGAGTTCTTCAATATGTTTTCCGTTTTTATACCAGTATATTTTTGTATTCATCTCGGCTCTTCCGTCGAGGTGAAAATAATTATATTTCAATCTGATGCTCTCATTTGCCAGAACATTCTTTGATTCAAATTCTACATCCCATATCCTTGCACTGTTCGGGAAGAATCTTCCATGCCTCTGAGAATTATTTCCTGCCATCTGCCAGATGATTCTGGATTTTTTCTCACACTTATTAATAGCCAGAAGCGAATGCAATTCCGATTTTGGAGAGAGGAACAACATTTCAATCCTGCTATCATTATCAATATCTGCAATAATCGGCGATGACTTGAGTTCTCCTCCTACAATATATGGAAAATCCTCTACAGGCTTACCCTTATTATTCACCACATAAACCCTTCCATCTATTGCCGAAAATACAATCTCTGGTAGCCCATCACAATTTACATCTCCAACTACAGGAGAGGAGAAGATCTTACTCTGCGTATAATAAGGAAATCCACTGACAGGTTTTCCTTTGTAATTAAAAACATACAATTTTCCGTCTGTAGATGTAATCACAATATCCAGATAACCATCCATATCAATATCAGCAATTGCGGGTGAACTGTGAATACGATAACCTGTCTCAACAGGGAATCCAGCAAGATTTTTTCCTTTATAATCTAATACATATACAGAATAGTCCTGTGAACCTGCAATCAGCTCGTTTTTACCATCGTCGTTGATATCAGCAAATACAGGCATACCTGAGATAATAAAGTGAGTTTTATAAGGAAAATTCTTCAGCACCCTACCCTTTGTATTCACAACATATATATCTCCATTTTCACAACCAAAGGCTATTGAAAGCTCATTCTTTTCTCCAAAATAGGCAAAACTACCAGATGTAGTAACAGGCGAATCAGTTTTTATTGGAAAGCCATCAATAACTTTGCCATCAGACTTTATACAATAGAACTCCTTATCCTGAGTTCCAAAACAGATCTCTGACTTACCATCATTATCAAGGTCAAATGCAGATGGAGTAGAAATATATCCATTGGCAAACTTTTTAGGATAGTTCGCAAATAACTTTCCGTTGCCATCCATTATATAAAATTTTCCATCAGTGCTGCCAAAGAGTATCTCCATTCTGTAATCCCCATTCAGATCCGCAAGAGTAGGAGAAAATATCATCTCTACATTCTCTTTTATCTCATAAGGTGCCCATGGACAGATACTGCCGTCTGACTTCCAGCACTCCAGCCTTCCAGATGCATAAAAGAGTATCTCCATCTCTTCATCCGAGTCAATATTGCCCATTACTGGCATCTGGGAAACAGGTACCCCAATAATTTTGGCAGGGAAGCCCTGGCTCTCTCTTACTGCATAAAGGTTGGATGCAGCAAGAAGCAACAGAATAACAAAAAAACATATCTTTTTCATAATCTCTGACCTCTCATAAGAAGCTGCTTTAATCACTATACTAAAATACTGTTTTTTTCAATCAGATTATAATTGTATCCAGGTCCTCTATTTCCATCAAAATCAAAAAAACAGTAAGAAATCCAGATTCTATCTATTGACACAAGAAACCGGCAAAGAAGATTTACAAAAGTAGAATATAGAGAATCATAATGATTAAACAATTAACTTTATCCCTAATCTTTCAAAACCAGAGCCACATATATAAATAAAAGTAGAATAGGGCAATAATTGAACGATAGATTTT
>JBBISZ010000171.1:0-6060 GCA_037441045.1 Deltaproteobacteria bacterium
ATTCTACCATTTTTACCTATTTCCCTTTTCCTCTCTTTTTCAGTTGTCAATGAGCAAAAATTTCTATTATATTACTTTTTCCGGATGCGGAAGTACTCTTCTATTTCTAAATTCACCCAATCCTAAATAACCGGTCTTATCGTTGGATGGTTTTTTTGTCCAGTCAAGCATAACTCTTAATTGTTTCATTCTATATTCATTCCAGAGGCTCTTTTCGGATGATTGAATATTCTTTAGTATATAATTTTCAAATTTAAATTTAAACTCATCTATATTTTTTCTATCTGCTTCTTTTATTGAATCTATCCATTCAGCAGAAAGGTCTTCATATCTCATCTTTCTATCGGATAAAAATAGTTTAGGAGTAATTCTTATTGAACCGAGGCCAAGCGGTTTTGCCATTCCAAGTTTATGGCAACATCCATCTGGAAGATCCAGTGCAAATAGAAGTGCCCCCAATTCAACAGCGGAGAGATTTTCAAAACGAATTCGCGCTCTAAAAGTGGTCCCTGCTTTAACAGGGTTGATTTTTGTATATTGAGTTTTATGGATTTCTTTTTCCGTTTCTATCCAATCATTACCATCTTTGTGCCAGTATAGTTTATAACCTCTGATATTGGTATCAGAATTGTAATTTGCGAGATTTTTTGGAAAATCCTGGAGATTGATATCTTTCTGTTCAAGATAATGCTGAAATGTAGTGGGTTTTGGTCCACTTAATATTTTTGGAGTAGTCTCACCCATAAGGGCAGACTTTGAATCTCCCACCCAAAAAGCATCTTCAAAAAATACCCTACTGGCAAATTCAGATTCTTTGCCGAATATCGCCTCAGATATATCAGTTTTTTCTCTGTCTAAAAGGTTTGAAGGTATGTGATCTGATATAGATTTTTTATAAGGAATACGAAACATCGCAGTATGTCCAAAAGCAACCCTTTGCCTCCCCTGATTGTCCGAATATAATATATAAAAACATGGAATCTTCTCTCCTTTTTTTATATTCAATAAGTCCGGCACTTTCTTGTTTCTATTGCTATCATTTTTGTAATCAAGTATGTCCTGAGAGCTCAGTTCAATATCTGCTGCTCCGTTTGATGGCTTACTTATTATCCATTCTCTCTTTTTGTTATTCATATGTCCCGATACTACAAGAACACTTTCGTCTTTATATGGATAATATGTAAATTCTTTTATACTATCATTAATGTATTCTTCTGCATTAGATTTGCTTATCTGACCAAAAGTTGTTGCAGGTTTTATATAATAATGGAGTCCTTTTCGATAGATATAACCGGCTGACATTTTATAAACTGATTTTTTACTATTGCTGTCAAATGAAGACATTATATTTTGATATTCTTTTCTAATGCTGCTTTTATCAGCAAGACCTCTAAAATATAGGCGCCTGTCATCAAAAAAACCAAACTTCCCAAAACTAATTATTTCTACCATTGTTCTGATCATACCTCTTAATGAACTGCCCGGAATTCTGAGTCTACCGCCCGGCGAGAAAAAATCTGAATTTATGAAGTTCTCTCTCTTCTCCTCATCCTCTGTCATTGTATCTCTTATATAAACTGGCGTTTTTGCTTCTATACTAAGTTCTATATAACCTGTGTATCTATCCAGATGATATCTATCAAAATCAGGGGGTGGCTCTGTAAAAACGACTTTTTCATTTAGAGGAACAAAGTTATATGGGGATTTTGAATAGATTACAGAAATAGATTGTTGCTGTCCTTTTTGATTAAAATGATTCAATTTATTGTAATAAGTCTGATCTTTGCTATGTCGCCTATCATTATATGTTGCTCTGGCTTTATCTCTATTATATATCTCGTTGCCATTAAGATAGATAGCAACTATGGCTCCACTTTCTCTCACCACTTCAACTTCTTTATTGTTATAGGATAATGGGTCAGGCTGATTAAATTTCTGTATTGGAATTGATTTCCCATTTTCAAAAACAATTTTTACTTCTATTGCATTATTTTTGGTCTTTACAACACTCAATTTTGCCTTCTCCATATCTATTCTCCTTGATGAAAGGTTTCAAATCCTATAAACCGGCAATCAACATAAGTTGCCTGATTCGTTGGAAGATATCCTATATAATTTCTTGTTTTTATAGCAATTCTACTTTTATGATTATCTATTTCAATATTTTTAATAGGGATGTAAAGTTCCGTTCCCCTATCCTCATAAATCTTGGTAAATCCGTTATTTGCTGGTTCTGAACTGGTTCCCCATAGTATCTGACAAGCATCCACAACATCTGTTTCGTCTCCATCTGTATCATTTATATATCTGCCCTTCAGAACTCCTCTGTCTCTAAAGATATAGATCTCCTCTTCTTCATTGAAGATTCTTAATTTTTGAATATAATTCTCATCCAGATTCAAATTACGAGCAAACACAAAGCTTCCATTTTCATATTTACCAATCAAAACAGTATAATCCATATACGCTACAATAAATGAACATCCTTTTCTTTTAATATATTTTTCAACTGTTTCTTTTATACTGTTGACAACATTAAGTACTTCTTTACTGGTTTTAATCTTGGATAAAATCAACCCGTTATGCATCTGAATCCTCCCTGTAATCTTTTAAGTCACCTACAAATTGTTGCAATTTTGAAAGTCCTGACAGATTATCTCTTGAAATATCCACTTTTTGATTATCCCATTCTATTGTCGCCTCAACACCCTCAAATACACCTCTTCCGATGTTCTTTTCTCCTCCAATAGCGAGATCTCCTAAAAACAGGTCTTTCAAGACAAGTAGCATAAGTCCAGCCTCAAAAGGCTTGAAGTTATCAATCATAATTTTAATAGAAATTAGTTTTGACTTATCATTGTCCGAAAAAATTGGTTCAGTTTCAAACAGAGCCGATTCAATAGTTCCACCTGTAAACCTATCTATTTTTATACGGGTCTGAATCTCTTCAGGTAGGTCAGGTAGTATCGTCTCTTCAACTTTTATTTTACCCTTTCTACTTCCTCGCTGATCCTCCGTCACATATCCAAACAGGTCATCAATTATTTTTCTGGACTTCCCAAGTGTATTTATAATTCTCTCAGCCCTGCTTCTTATTGCTCCTTTTATAGAAGTTCCCGGAATTATATTTTTTCCGTTGGATTTTATGTTTACTGCGTCCGGGGCATCTGGTTTTTGAGGGTATGAACGAATAATTAGCGAATTTTTCAAGATGAACTTTGAGGTAATAGTAAATCTGTTTTTATCTATATTTACGATATCATTAAAATTAAATGGAGTCTGGGCTGGACGCTCATTCTTTAACCACTTTAGTACGTTTGAAATATTATTATAATCATAATCGTACATCTGGATTATTCTGCTCTTTAATTTTCCAAATCCATTATTTGTCTTTGCGCCAACGGAGATCTTCTCATTTTCAAGGAGATAAGCAATTGTATTTAGAATTCTGATATACTCCTGTTTGCGACTATTTATATAAGAGACTTCAATTTTTAAGGAAAATTTTGCCCCCATATCAACAATCTGATAATCAAATTTTCCACCAGAACTTCTGCTCTTATCAAACCATACAATTCCTTTTTTGTTATCTATTTTAATACCATCCCTTGTTGAAATACTTATATTTTTTTTTGAAACAAGTTCAGAACATATAAGGTCGCTCTGTTTTGAATCATCTTCCTCAGTATGTCCCCAAAATTCTTTATTGTTATCTCCAATGAGGTGTCTCAATACACCCACAAAAGATGTAGCTGGGATAAAAGGTTTCCCATCTCCACCTATCAAAACATCAAGATCTGTATTTTCCCCTTCTCCACTACCTATAATTGCAGGTGAAGTTAATTCCACTTCGCCCAATAACATTAATCTACCATCCATTACTTTATCTCCTTTTCTCTGAATAATTCTTTCTTAAGTAATTTCCTCATATAAACAAAGAAAGTCTTAAAATACAATTTGTAGTAATAATCAGACTCTAATTCATTAATATTAATACCCGTCTCATTTAATATGTTAGCAAACTGGAAATTTGAAACCTCTTCCATCTTTATTAAATTAGTGACACTGATATTCTTATTGCTCAAAAAATAATTGAGGCTTTCTCTGCTGTTTACACAAGCCTCAAGCTGTCTTTTAGCAGTTTTTCTAAGTATTTTTTTCTTACTGTCTTTTTCTTCTTTATTTTCTGTTGATAAATAACTCAAAAACTCCTCTTTTGACATATATTTTGTTAATGACTCCAATCTTCCTATAAGTGATTTTGATGGTAATCTTTTAAATTCTGCAGCTTCTCTCATTGCCATCTGCTCAACAATTGTAGTTAGAATATTTTTTATTATATTTTTTATTAATTTTTTGGTCTCTTCTGATATATCCGAAGGTCTTTGTGGTATTATATCCTCAGTGCCGAATAACTGCAATTCTCTACTTTTGTGCAATCCAAATGTAACCCTTCCAAATCCCTCACCACTTCTCTCTCCAATGCCACTTTTTTGCATTTCAATTAGTGCGGAACCTGAAAGATTTTTTTTACTGGTAATAACAAAGCAGGAACCTGCGGTAAAACAAACTTCTGATGGAGTTTTTAATCTCCAGATACCTCTGAAAGTTTCCACATCATCAGTACGGGTAAATGAATTCTTGATAGTAATTGCGTCGTATAATCTATCCGAAAGATACTTTTCAAGATATCTAATATCAGTAGTAGGATATCCATATTCATTGTAAATAATTGTATCAGATAGTAAAGTCATTGTAATTTCATTGCCATTAAAAGAACTATCTATAATTTCTATATCTCCTTGATATTCCTTTGAATCTTGAGGGATAATCTCAACCTTTATCTTTCCGTATTGGGCATTTCTGGATCTTCCCACATATAATATTCTCTCTCCAGCTGGAAAAAGTGATAGAAAGTTTTTAATATCCTCTGCTCCACCGATTATTTTCCCAGTAAATACCTGGCCGGGACAAATAGATTCATAATTAAAAATTCTACCCTCTCTACTTGTACCTGTGCCTAAATCCCTTTCATGGTGAAAATTTAGTTGCTTTTTTACGTTGGAAATAAAGGCAGAGCCATTTTTAAGACACCCATATCCATTGATTGTTTTTGTCTGAATAGACGGGTCAACTTCTTTAATTAGTAAATCATATAAAAGTTTATTATTTTCTTTATCAGCATATTTTGGTTTTTGTATAGAGAGTGGGAGAGGATAACATGGCTCGAGTTTACTATCTGCGGAGTTTTTTATATAGGCATTCGTAAATATTAAATTATCTCTTAAAAACCATCTGACAAATCTTTCATCTTTATGCCCATTTTTACCGAGGTTTAGTCTTTGTATATAAAGTGATGCAAAAAGTCCCAGAATAGCACTTCCGGGTATAAATTGTTTTGTAGCAACCATATTGGGATCACCGCTATTTTCAGCAAATATTATATTTGAAAGCGTTGTGATTTTAATAATTATGCTCTGCATATTTCCTCCAATTTCTGAGTTAGATCAAAAGCCTTTTCTTTTTCAAAAATAGAACACTTCACCTCACCAAATCCACGGGTTCTTTTGGTCCCGATGTGTCTTAAATTCTTGCAGGCCAGGAAAAGTAATAATAACACATCTTCATTATTAACTGATTCGTCTAAATCAATAGCACCTCTGAATATATTACCCTTCTTAATTACTCTAATAGTTCTTAGAGAATGGTCCTTGGCTGTTCCAGTTGTACTGTCAATTGATGTCTGTTGTCTCAGGTATGCAAAACTGGATAATACAACTTCTCTTGAAAATATTCCTCTATACTTCATTGAAAGATATTTTATCCATTGATTCATATTCTGATAATCTATTAAATGTAAATCATTAAAATATACTGGTGTGGGCTCATCCTGTCCTGGTACCCCAAATAATTGTTTAATAATATTTTCGTTACCATTTTTGGTAATAGCATTTTTATTCCCCGATTTATTAAACATCTCAATTTCTTCTCTCGCAGAGTCTCTAATACAGCCTTTTACTCGCTTTTCAGGTATATAATGTAATCCAATATGATTGAATA
>JBBISZ010000172.1:0-6031 GCA_037441045.1 Deltaproteobacteria bacterium
TTCTAACATCTTGAAATAACGGCATATTTTAAATTTAACTGTCAAAGTCGGGATAATTAATGCATTGTTTTATAGGGGTAAATTTTTTAATTTTCAGATTATTCTGAACGGTGGTGTTTATCCCAGTTTATTCATTTGAACAGGTTGGACATCTGTTATTTCTATTTATGGGTATTTTTCTCAATTCGGATTTGATACCATCGTAGATAAGTAGATTTCCAGCGCAGGTTGCAGTGCCTACAATAAATTTAATAGCCTCTGTGCACATTATTGTTGCTATTGTCCCTACCACACTTCCAAATACACCAGAATTTGAGCAGGTAATCTGCATCTGATCATCTGATGGCTTTTCAAATACACAATTATAACAGAATGTTTTGTGCGGTATTACAAGCATTATATTTCCTTCAAATCTTACTACTGCACCACTAATAAGGGGTTTATTACTTTCTATGGCAATTCTATTGATGATGAATCTACTCTCAAAATTATCTGTACAGTCTACAATAAGGTTATAGGGTGAGAAGATTTCTGATGCCTTATCTTCTTTCAATCTTGTGTCAATAGGGTCAATCTTTACCTCAGGATTCAATCTGGTGAGTTCTTTTTCTGCGATATCCAGCTTCTTTTGTCCAATCTCATCTGTTCTATACAGTATCTGTCTTGCGAGATTACTCATATCTACTCTGTCAAATTCTACTATACCAATTCTTCCTATTCCTGCAGCAACTGCATACAGAAGAAACGCCGAACCCAGCCCACCAGCACCGATTACCAGAATATTTGAATTTTTTAGTTTCTCCTGTCCGACTCCCCCGATTTCATTTAGAATTAACTGGCGGGAATACCGCTCGATCTGTTCATCAGAAAAATCCATTTTTATTTTCTCTTCCTGACCCTGATAAGCCAGTCAGAGTCGTTTAGTCTTGTTACTTCAATAATCTCCTGGCCCTGATATTGAAAAGCCTTTGGCAGATTATTGAGGGCAGTCTCATTATTGAGAATTATATCCAGTGTATCTCCCTGATTTAGTTTTTCGAGCATCAATTTTGATTTTATAAATGTATATGGACAGGAGACTCCTCTAATATCAATGGAGTTTGAATTGTTCTTTTCTTTCTTCATAACTATTTTGGGAATGATTCAAGTAATTTTTTACATCTTTCAGATGATTCTGTGTTCTTCCACTTTTCAACACAGGCCTTCAGAAATGCCCTGGCTTTATTTATCTCACCTTTCTTAAAATAGAGATTGCTTATGTCAAAGAAGATATCACTGTCATCTCCGCAGGATGATGTAAAATCCTCGAAATATTTAAGAGCAAGCTCTTTCTTCCCCTGTTTGTTGTACAGACTTCCAATGGCCTTTAGTGATGGGCAAAAGTTAGGATTTTTTTCAAGAGATGCTAAATAGTCCTGGATTACCTCTTCATCCTGAGCAAGTCTGTTTTTGTATTTGATATCTGCAATCAGAAAATAAGGCTCTGCATCATTATTGCAGTATTCTTTGTATTTGTTAAAATTTTTTAGTGCATCAAGTGGTTGATTGGTCTCAGAATATATAATACCCAGAGTTCTATATGCAAGGCAGAAATTTGGAGATATCTGAATTGCCGTTGTCAGTTCTGAGAATGCCTCTTTTATTTGCCCATTTTTGTAGTATGCCCATCCCAGATTGGCATGTGCAAAATGGGGTGTTGCATAAACGAGAAAACTCAATGCTTTTTTGAAATTATCAATCGCCTCTTTATATCTTCCCATCTCTGTGAATGTTCTTCCGAGATTGTTATAGTAATCCGGAAGATCAGGATTGAGTTTTATGGCAGTCTTAAAATGCCTTTCAGCCTTCTCGTATTCTTTGAGCCCAAAATACATTAGTCCGAGTGCGTTTTGAGCATCTGGGAATTCGGGATCAAGTTGCACAGCCTTTACAAACTGTTCAAATGCAGCTCTACCCTGATTCTTTGCCATATAATCACAACCCAGATCGTATGCGATTCTGGAGTTCTTTATATCTCTGGTAGTGGATGAAGGACAGGCATATAAAAAAAGTAGAAGGTTAAAAAGCAGAAAGTAGCCGTGCAAGCCTCCTTGTAAATATATCCGATGATATCTCCTGAGAGATACTCCTGATTCTTGTATTTGTCTGTTTTTGTTCAGTTTTTTTAACATCTATAACCTCACTATTCGGTTTTCTGAATTCCTTTGAAACTGATGAAGTCCTTCTATTTAAAAAGTTGATATATTCATTCAAATTTCTATACGCAAAGGGACATTCCAGAAGCACCATCCTTCTCTCCTCATCAGAAGCCATTCTGAAATGGGTATTGTTCATTATAAAACCCATATTCTCACAGAAGGTTAATGCCTCATCTTCTGCCGCAGAGTATGTGTCAAGCTCTATATCTTCGTTGTCCCAGATGTATATATCGTAACTTTTGAGTTGATTATAAAAGATCATTATGAACATTGAGAATGAATCTCTTTGATTTCTGAATCCGCATATAAATGCATTTCCTTCAGCAACTCCGCCATTGTATCTTGAAATGTTTACTTTGTTGGAACTCAGGTATAGGGTTATTATCTCTTCAGCCCTTAGCGACCAGATCTGTCTGTTGGATGAATACTGATACATAAATTACTTTACTGTTGCTTCAATATCAAAATCTTTAATTATTGGATTTGCATCTTTTGACAGGAATTTGGAGTCTATAAGCGGTTTATCTATGACTACATTATTTTTCCCGGCAGAGCCCTCGCCGATAATTACCTCGGTAAATCCTGCAGATTGTGGGTTTGCTGTCTCATCTTTTGCCTTGATTCCAGTGAGTCTTATTGTGTTCTTTCCATTCTGTAAATATTTTGTAAGATCCATAACAATCTGTTCATCTTTATTTGTAATCTTTTTTACCCAGTTTCCATTTATAAATAAATCTATATCATACCCTCCTCTTCCATCTTTTGAAATCTGAGTTACCAGAAAATACGCCTTAGCCTGTACTGGCGCAGCCTGTTTCTGTGCAGATTCATCTGAAGTCTTGACAATATATTGAGGTGCCGAGATATGAATATTTCCTTCTTTATCTATTTTAATATTAACTGCTTTGAACTCCTGATCTCTTACACCGTCAATTTTTACACCGTTTAAAAATATAGAACCAGCAATCAATGGAGTGGCAACCAATATGGCTATCATAATGGCTAAAAATTTTACTTTTACCATAATATTTCCTCCTGCAATGTGAGTTAATTATTATTCAGTTTTATAAAAAAATCAATCCTTTTTGATGAATAATTACTCTATCAGTTCAAAAGCCCCTGGAATATACTCAATGGAGTAGTCTTTATTCTGTAAAAAAACCAGTGATGCCACATCAAATCTAAACGAGTATCTGTTGTAGTATTCCGGGTGTTCTGAAATAAAATATTTTGCTGTCTTACTTATCTTTCTCTGCTTTGAATATGTTACTGTCTGGTGAGGTTCTCCATAATTATAAGTTGAACGAGATCTTACCTCCACAAAACATATATATTCATCTTTTTGGGCAATAATATCTATCTCTCCAACAGGGCATCTGAAATTTCGATCAATAATCTTGTATTTATTTTCAATTAGATATTTTACTACAATCTCTTCAGCAAGACCGCCTGAGTAACCTTTTTGATATCTATTCTTCATCCCTAAAAAAGTCTGAAACTCTTTCTATGAATCTCACAGATTCCAAGCTTTTTTATTGCATCATAATGGAGTTTTGTCCCATAACCTTTATGAATAGCAAATCCATAACCCGGGTATTTCTTATCCAGTTTCTTCATCAGATTATCTCTGTAGACTTTGGCTACAATTGAAGCCGCTCCTATATTTTCAGAAAGAATATCTCCCTTAATAATAGGTTTGCATTTAACCGGTAGATCCAGAGGTTCCCTTCCATCTATCAATACTATATCTGGTTTAGTTCCAAGTTTCTTAATTAGATTAATAACAGCCCTTCTCATTGTCTTGAGGGTTGCATTTCTGATATTTAATCTATCAATTTCTTTATTGTTTGTTCTTGTTATGGAATAGGCAATTGCCTTTTCTCTTATCTCTCTTGAAAGTCTCTCACGTTCTTTTTCTGAAAGTTGTTTTGAATCGATTATCCCTTTTATGTTATGATCTGACGGAAGGGCTATTGCGCATACTACTACCGGGCCTGCGAGCGGACCTCTGCCCACCTCATCTACTCCAATAATAAGATTGTAACCTTCACTTCTCAGTGAATTGTCAATATTGGACTCTAACCAGCGATCGCGGGACAAGATATATCCTCATCTGTCCTCTTCTATCCTTGCTGCCTTGCCTTTGAGCTCTTTCAGGTAATATAGACGAGATTTTCTAACCTTGCCCCTGGTAACCAGTTCAATTTTATCTATTGTAGGGGCATTGATAAAGAATATCTTTTCCACACCGACACCGTAGGAAATTTTGCGGACAGTGATGGAGCTTCTGTTGTGAGCCCTTTTTCTCTTTATTACCACGCCCTCAAAAATCTGAATTCTCTCCTTTTCACCTTCATATATTTTCTGGTGAACTCTTACTGTGTCGCCCGGTCTGATATCGGGGATGTTCTCTTTTACTTCTCTCTTTTCAATCAGATTCATTACTGTCTTCATAGCTTGCCTCCAATTGCGATATAATTTTTTTATCCTCTTCCGTCAAGGAAAATTTTTGAAATAAATCAGGTCTTAGTTTCTTTGTAGTTTTAATTGACATATATCTGCGCCATCTATGGATTTTTTCGTGGTTGCCAGAGAAGAGTATATCTGGTACTTTAAGACCCATAAATTCTCTTGGGCGAGTATATTGCGGGTATTCAAGTAGATTGTCAGAGAATGATTCCTCCATCGTTGAATCGGGATTTCCAACCACCTCCGGAATAAGCCTGATAATAGCATCTATTATGGAGAGCACAGCTATCTCTCCGCCCGAAAGGACATAATCCCCTATTGATATCTCCTCATCTATAAAATGTCTGATTCTGTTGTCGATGCCCTCGTATCTACCACAAATAAATAGAAGGTTTTCTGTCTTTGACAGTTCTTCTGCCCTCTTCTGATTAAATATTCTACCTGCACAGCTCATAAGGATACGGTGACTTGTATGTGAAGGGTCAATAGCATTTAAGGCCTTAAATAGTGGCTCGATCATCATCACCATTCCAGGACCCCCGCCAAAGGGTCTGTCGTCAACTGTCCTATGTACATCTTCAGTAAAGTCGCGTGGATTTATAAGATTTAATGCGAACTTCCCTTCTTTCAATGCCTGACCGCAGATCCCGTATTTTAGTGCATCAAATATCTCAGGAAATATTGTAATGACCGTTATTCTCATTCAACCAGTCCATCCATTAAATGGATTATAATCTGTCTCTTCTGAGTATCAATATGCTTTATAAACTCATTCACAAAAGGTATCATAAATTCTACGCCATTAATATGCCTTACAATCATTATGCTATGTACCCCATTGTGAATGAAATCCTCCACCAATCCTATTTCTTTGTAATTATCATCAAAGACACAATAACCTATTAACAGAGATATATAGACATAATTTTCTGGTATCGCAGGGAGCATTTCCCTGGTTATAAGTACATATTTTTTCTTGTAGGTTTCAGCCTCGTTTCTGCATGTAAGTTCTTCAAGATTGAGAATACAGAGTCTTTTGTCTACCTTTTTTGCTCTTATAATTGTCATCTCTTTATTTGTTTTCTCGTCGCCAAGATATATTTTGTTTAGTTTGTAAATTATGGGGTCTTCTGTATTATATATATAAACTTTTAATCCGCCCTTTAATCCATGGGCAGACACTATCTCTCCAATTCTTATAAATTCCATTTAATAAAAAAGCCGGTAAGGGGTATACCCAACCGGCTCTGATAAATGAGCAAAGAATTAGTTTTCGATTATTTCGAGGACTGAACGCTTCTTTATCTTTGTTGAGGCGGCGCTCAGAATGGTCCTCATCGCCCTTGCAGTTCTACCCTGTTTAC
>JBBISZ010000173.1:0-5977 GCA_037441045.1 Deltaproteobacteria bacterium
ATAAAAAAATTTCGGAGGTTATCTATGGACAAGATGAATCTGATATTTGTGATTCATAATCATCAGCCTGTTGGAAATTTTGGACATATATTTGAGATGGCTTTTGAAAAGAGTTATAAACCATTTATTGATATTTTTGAGAAATATCCTGATATTAGAATAGGCCTTCATATCTCTGGTCCTATCTATGAATGGATATTGAATAACAGACCTGAGTTTATCAAGCGGCTTGCAAGATTGTGCAGTGAAAACCGTATTGAGATGATTTCTGGTGGGTTCTATGAGCCGATGCTCTCAGTGCTTTCTCCCTCTGATATTGTTGGGCAGATAAGGATGATGAACGAGTTTATCAGTCAAAAGTTTGGACAGGTACCAAAAGGGATGTGGCTTACAGAGAGGGTATGGGAGCCAGCACTGCCTGCATTTCTTGAAGGGACAGGTATAGAATATACTCTGGTAGATGATGCCCATTTTGCATATGCGGGGCTTAAGACCAGTGATCTTGGCGGTTATTATGTAACTGACAAGGCTGGAAAGATATTATTGATATATCCTATATCACAACGTTTGAGATATGCCATTCCATTTGCAGAGCCTGAGGAGACTATAAATATATTGCGAGAGGCATATAATAAAGGTTTTAGAGCAATCTGTTATGGAGATGATGGCGAAAAGTTTGGTATATGGCCCAAAACCTTTGAATGGGTATATGAAAAGGGCTGGCTTGAGAGATTCTTCAAAACTATAAGCCAGAATAGTTCGTGGCTAAATATGGCTCTTCCCTCTGAATATATCTCACAATACGCACCCACTGGAAGAATTTATCTGCCTACGGCATCCTATCAGGAGATGATGGAGTGGTCTCTCCCTGCAGAGTCCATTCCACTATATGATGAGTTCTTGCAGTACCTGAAAAACAACAATCAATACAATAGATATGAACCATTTGTAAGGGGTGGAATCTGGTTGAACTTTTTCACAAAGTATCCTGAATCAAACAGAATATATAGGAGAGTCTTAAAGCTCTCTGAGAGAATAGATGGAATAAAAAGCCAGAAAGTTAGAGAGGAGGCAAAAAGACATATATACATGGCTCAGTGTAACTGCTCTTACTGGCATGGATTATTTGGAGGACTATACCTAAATTATCTTAGAAATGCACTTTACGAAAATGCAATTACTGCTCATAAAATAATGGATGAACATAGAGGAGGGCAGTGGGCAAGGTCTGAGATAGTGGATACAGATGATGATCTCAATAATGAGATAACACTGGATTCAAATGACATTTATTGTATTATAAGGCCATCCTGCGGAGCATCTATTGAGGAGATAGATTTTAAGGATGTTTCTTTCTGTCTGACAAATGTACTGGGCAGGAGAATGGAGGGTTATCATCACAAACTGGCTATAAGCAATGTCAACCATGATAGCGAGGGTGTGAAGACTATTCATGATATAGTCAGAAGCAAGGAGTCAGGACTTGAAAATTATCTGATATATGACAGGTATCCACGATATTCCTTCATGGATCACTTTATAAACAAGGATTGTGATGTAAACAGGATGAGAAATGAGAGCTATTCAGAACTCGGGACATTTATTGATACGCAGTATACATATAGGCGGAAGGATAGGAAGGGAGCCGCTGCCATCGAGTGTGAGGCAGACGGTTTTGTTAGACTAATGGGCATGGAATTGCCTGTAAGGATAGAGAAGAGATTCAAACTTTTATCCTCAAGAGCAGAACTGGCTATAAATTACAAAATTATAAACAACTCTGAATCAAAGGTAGATTGCTACTTTGCCGTTGAGCATAATCTCTCTCTACTTGCATCAGATGCACCTGATAGAAGTCTTGTAATACCCGCTGAGAATGTAAGAGTTGAAAAATTCAAAGATATTTATACAGCCATCGGGATTTCACGATTTATACTTTCAGATGGTTATCTAAAAAGGAATTTTATAATAAGTTCAGACAGGATATTTAATCTATGGCATTACCCGGTTGAGACCGTATCTCAATCTGAGGATGGTTTTGAGAGAACATATCAGGGTTCTGCTTTTTTAATGGTATATGACCTTGAACTCAATCCCGGTGAGGAATTTTCCCTGTCAATAAGTCTGTCAGAGGAAGAGATAAATTAGAAGCCTTATTGCAATTTTTGTAATCTCGATTATTAACTTTGAAAAAATTTTTTATTATTCTTTATAGATTATCTTTAATTTGCGGCTATTTTCACCTAAGTATTCAAGATAGATTTTAGTGTCTGCTAATTCTTTGAGCTCATCAAATCTATCAAACCATTCTATCAGAATTACTGAATCTCTCCCTGTATATGATTCAAAACCTAACAACAGAAGCTCTTCATATGTGCTCAATCTGTATATGTCAAAATGGAAAATAGTTAATCTGTCGGTCTTATATTGATTTACAATGGTAAATGTTGGGGATTTTACATAACCCTGAAATCCCAATCCAGCCGCCACACCTTTTACAAATGCTGTCTTGCCGGTTCCAAGTTCACCTGAAAGTCCTATTATCTCTCCACCATTAAGTCTTCTTGAAAAATCCTGAGCTATACTCAGCATCTCATCGTAGGAATTTACAATTAGCTCATTCATAGATTCCTGATCTGTTGATGGCCTCTCTCAATGCATCGGCGACATCACCTGCCAGTAACGGGGTTTTATTCTGTTCTACGAGTATATCTGCCGCGAGACCGTGTATATATGTACCAATCCTTGCGGCGTCATAGGTAGAATCTGTCTGATATATAAGTCCTCCAATAATTCCGGATAGAAGATCGCCCATTCCACCCGATGCCATAAATGGATTGCCGGTGGTATTTATTGTTACCCTTCCATCTGGTGAGGCGATAATTGAGCGTGAGCCTTTGAGTACGCAAACCACATTGAATCTTGAGGCACAACTTTTTGCAGCAGATATTCTATCTCTTTGGATATCCTCTTTTGGAATATTGAGAATTTTGGCAAGTTCGAGAGGATGTGGTGTTATTACTACCCTGTTATCGTTAAATCTTGAGTCTTTTATAAGTTTCAATGCCTCGGCATCCAGAACCATAAATCTTTCAAAGGATTGAATGAGTCTCTCTGTCCAGATAAAGACATTCTCGTCATTTGATAGTCCCGGACCGATTACCAGAGTATTTATCCCTGAAAAAAGTCGGGAAAAATAATCTCTATCAGAATTATCAAAATCAGGGAATATTGTCATAACTTCAGGGTGAATCTGTGTAATACCCTCAATTACCTCTTTTTCAGAGATAAGCGTTGTAAGCCCTGAACCTATTCTGAGCGAACCTATGGTAGCAATATATGCTGCACCTTTTTTGTCTCTTGAACCTGCAATTATTCCCGTATGTCCACCACTGCCTTTGTGAAAGTTTGGATCCTTTCTTTTTAGTCTACCTCTGTATATATTTTCTTCTGTAATTTCAATCGGTGGGGATTTTATCAGGGAGAGAGGCAGTCCTATATCCACCATGGTAACTTCGCCTGTATATTCCTGCGCAGGGTAAGAGTATAGACCCTGTTTGCCACCACCAATTGTAATTGTTAATGTTGATTTTATTGCTTCAGATACAGGGCTGCCGGTGTCACCATTGAGTCCTGTTGGGATATCTACTGCCACAACTTTACCTGATACTCCAAGGGAGTTTACCAGAGAAACTATTGTTTTATAGTTTCCTTTTAGTTCAGACCTGATGCCCGTTCCGAGAAGTGCATCAATTATAAGGTCAGACTTTAAAATCCTCTGCTTTAAGATTTCTCTGTCAAAATTATTAAAATCAATTATTTCAAGATCTGGAAATCTTATGGCGACCTTCTTGAGTATCTCAAAGTTTTTTAAAAAATCAGGGCTGCATCTGTCTGGATTTTCTATTAGAAGTATGCTTACTTTTGCCCCCCCAATAAGGAAGAGTCTTGCTATGACCAGTCCGTCTCCACCATTGTTACCATGTCCACACAGAACAAATATAGAATTCTTTGAGCCAAATTTTTTTATTATCTCTTCATAGACTTTATGACCTGCCACTTCCATGAGCGAGTTAGATGGAACGCCGAATTCTTCAATAGTCATCTTATCAAGTTCTCTTATCTCATCTACAGTATAAATCCTCATCTCATTCTCCCTATGGCGACCGCGATGGCATAATCCCCGTCATGAGATATGGAGCAGGATATATCGTATCTGCCGAGAATCTTTTCTGTTTTTCCCGAATAACTGACCACAGGTCTACCTCTCTTATTTGAAACTTTTATCTCTGAAAACCTTATTCCGTTCCGTTCTCCATTTAGTTTTATCAAAGCCTCTTTTAGTGCAAATCTTCCTGCGAGAAATTCTTCTCTCTTCTTCCTTTTTCTGGATTCAGATATCTCAGAAGTATCAAAACACCTCTTAATAAACAACCTTCCATCTGTTGAATTTAATATTTCTCTTATCCTCGGGATAAAGACAATATCCACACCAATTCTAATATCGGTTTTATTCTTCCTCTTTATCATTGAGGTTTTCCTGTGCGTTGCTGGTATTAGCGTTATTAGGAGGGACTTCTTCCTTTTCTCCGGTATTATCATCTGAAATATTCTGACTTTCTGATAGTCCGAGCGTTTCTTTGACGAGTCTATTTGAATTCTCTATCTTTTTTAAAGCCTCGTCAAACTGTCCTACAACCTCCTCCTCTTTTGATTCCTCCTCACCTGCCTCTTCAGATCGATTATCCTCTTTAATATATTTTGAGACATCTATCTTTTGTGTTGAATCTGTCTCATTGGGGATGGTCTGCGTACTCTGTGAGGCTATACCGCTCTCTTCATTTATCTCTCGCGCTATCTGATCAAGGTCTTTGAGAGTGGGGAGGTCTGATAGGGATTTAAGATCAAAGAACTCCATAAATTCCTTTGTAGTTCCATATAAAAAAGGTCTACCTGGTTCATCCTTTTTACCAACTATTTTAACAAGCTTCTTCTCTATTAGAACCCTGAGTGCACCGGTTGAATCTACGCCCCTGATCTCCTCTATTTCAGATTTGGTCACCGGCTGTCTGTAGGCAATTATTGCGAGCGTCTCCAGAGATGCCTTCGAGAGTTTGAACGGTTTAATATCAATCAATTTTTTTAAATATTCTGCATTTTCTGGATTTGTGTAGTATTGATAGCCATTTGCCACTTCACGAATTAAAATTCCACTATTTGCTGAGTTGTAAGATGAGATCATATCATCCATCACCTTCTTTACACTTCTTGCATCAAATCCTTCTCCCAGTACATCTGCGATCTCTCTTGCAGATACGGGCTTGTCTGATACCAGAAGAATACTCTCTATTACTGATTTTATCCTCTGCTCATCCATTTTACACACCTCATTTATACTCTATGCTGTCAAAGCGAAAGATTGTCTCATCCATGATACCCTCTCCGAGATTTGCATTTATATAAAGTTCGGATTCTTCTGTCTGTACAAGGGTTATAAATCTCAATCTTGCCATCTCAAGAATAGCAAGGAATGTCACAATAATATCTATTCGTGTCTCATGGCGAGAAAACAGCTCAATAAACCTGATTGTCTCTTTTTCTTTAAAGAGTTCAATAAGCTCATATATTCTTGCCAGAACTGAGACCCTCTCAGGAGTCAGTTCATAAGTATAATCCCTGTTGGTCCTTTCACATACCTCTTTATACAATCTTATGAGCGTGATAATATCGACATTCTCGATTGGTGTTTCCTCTGGAACCAGTGAATTGAGTTCACTCATATCTCTCCTGATGAAGAGGTCTCGCATTAGAAGCCTTCTTTTTATGAGTTCCTGTGAGGCATCTCTGAATCTTCTATATACTAAAATCCTTTCAATGAGGTTTTTATCTTCCTCTGGAGTCTCTTCATCTTCTATAGTAGATTCTGCCACAAGCGCTCTGGATTTGAGATGTATGAGTATTGCTGCCATTTTAAGAT
>JBBISZ010000174.1:0-5954 GCA_037441045.1 Deltaproteobacteria bacterium
TATCTATAATGGCAAAGGTCTCCGATGATAAACAGGAAAACTCTGCTATTAAATTTGTTGAATTCATTAACTATGAATCTGATAATACAAATCCATCCATTTCCAGAATTCTAATAGACGATGTAGATGTAACCGCTGCAAATTATAGATTTTCACTTATCTCCAACAGAAAATACAAAATCATTACTGAGATAGATAAGAACAAAATTGATAAGGTTTATAATAGTATAGACAACACTTATGAAAATGAGGGGATTCAATTTAGTTTTTTTGCACAAAAAGGCTCTTTTGATAAAGTCGCCACATCTGATAAGAAATCGGATGTAATATTCACAACTCCTTCAACAACAGAGGAGACTTATACATCTCTATATATTGTTGCAAGAGATTTTAGAGGCGGAATAGATTGGGTAGAAATACCCTGTATAAAGATTTTGCCAGAGACAAAGGAGTAATATTATGATAATTTCTTTTGCCCTTGAAAATGAATTCAAAGGAGTAAAGGAATACTATCAGGCAGAACGAATGATAGGCGTGCCATTCAAGGTATATATAACCCGAAAAGCAGAAGATGTAAAATTTGTAATAACCGGAGTTGGTATCAGGGCAACACAGGACATACTTTCAAAGGCGATAAAACATTTCAATGATGATATTCTTATTGTATCTGGAACCTGTGGTGCATTAAAGCCGGGTTTGAATATTGGTGATATTGTTTTTTATAAGCAGGTAATAATGGTAAGGGGCGAGCGATCAAACCGCTATCAGCTTGATAAGGAAATAATCAAAACATGTCAGGAAAAATTAAAAAAGTCAGGACTGATAGTTCATCAGGGCATAGGACTGACAACAGAAAAACCATTATATAGTCCAGCAGAAAAGCAGTACTATGGTTCAAAATACAATGCAGATGTTGTTGATATGGAGAGTGGAATCCTATTCAGTTTTGTAAATAAAAAGCAGAAGAGGATCCTGATTGTCAGATCCATCCTTGACCGAGTGTTTGATTATCTTCCGGATGCAGATATTAATACCCCAATGCCGCAGTTGCAGTCCTTAGGCTCTCATTATTATAAGGCTGTTGAGATGGCTACAGAATCTATTAAAAAGGCGGTAATTGAACTCATATCTCATTGCCAGCAGAATAAGATTGAAGGAAAAGAAACGATAAAACTTGAACATCAAAAGAATTAATTTCAAAGCACAAAATATTACATTTTTGAGTTAGTTTGAAGTTATTTTCAGGAAAAACTATCATACAGAAAAAATTTTTATTATCTTTCTTATTTGAGTATTTTTCCTGATAAAATAAAAAAATAAAGACATTCACTGCTGTCCAAAATAATCTGAATTTTATTCTCTTATAAAATAACGCTCAGGAAGTAAATATTTTCAAAATCAGGTAACCTATATACTCTTCCTCTTTCCCCTCAAATTGCTACTCAACTTATGCCCCTTCAACATATTTGCTCTATCTCTGGTTCAATTTGATAAGATCTCATAAAATTTATCTATCCACTCCCATAAATCCTGAAACAATGCTCAAAGATTAAATATTGAACAAAAGTAAGAATAAACAATTTATTGAAAAATTTATTCTTAACAGATATGAGATTAATACAAATTTATGACTAAAACCTTCTAAATTCTCAGCAAATTAATGCTTCAATAGCCATTTTATAAGTTCAGTTATAGCCTCTTCCTTTTTAATTTCATTAAAAATCTCATGATAGAAACCCTCAAATACTTTGAGATACTTATCTTTAGATCTGAGGTTCTCAAAAAATCTCTTTTCTGCCTCAAGTGAGACAAGTTTGTCATCACCGGCCGCCAGCAGAGCAACAGGAACTTCTATACTCCTTGCAATATCCTCTATTTTTTTCTGTGTTTTTACTATCTCTGTAAACCATCTGGCAGTTGCATATTTATTTATCATCGGGTCTGAATCATAAGACCTTGCAATATTCTCATCGTGTGTACATAACTCACCTTTTATTCCTGCAGGCATTGAAAATGAAGGCATCAGGAATGATGCTATATCCCCTGCCAATCTCTTTATAAACGGCACCTCCATCGATAATCCAAAAAATGGGCTTGATAAAACAAGCGATCTAATATTTGACTGAAATCTTGATGTATAAAGACCTGCAATAAGTCCTCCCATACTATGTCCAACAAGCGTTATTTTCTCTGCTGATGTAATCTCTTTCAAGGTCGAGATAACAATTGTGAGGTCTGCAATATAATCCTCAAATCGTGAGATATACGAACGAATACCCTCAGACTTGCCATGCCCTCTCAGATCAAAAGAAAATGTAGATATTCCCATCTGATTTAATCTTTCAAATAAAGATCTATATCTTTCCGAATATTCCCCAAATCCATGAACCAGCAAAATAATATTTTTTGGTGCATCAACATTTGTGCCCCAGAAGAAGATATTCTTTCCATCAAAAGAAGTGATTGTGCGACTCTCCATATATTCACCTCCATATCCAAGGATTGCGAAAATTTATTATACTATTTATGATATGGCAAGAATAATTATAATTGAAAAGTTCGGATATTCTGATATATGATTTTGTCAGGGAGGACGAAGTGATTATTACTATTGATGGTCCCGCAGGCTCTGGCAAGAGTACGGCTGCAAAATTGCTCGCAAAAAGACTTGGATATTTCCATCTTGATACCGGTGCAATCTATAGGTCGATAACATACATCTGCCTCAAAAATGGGATCTCTACATCCGATGAAGACGCCGTTGCAGATATCGCAAAAAATATCAATATTGAATTTGTTAGGAATGGAGAAAGTTTAAGGGTTATAGCAAATGATGAAGATGTAACCGAAAAGATCAGAGCGCCTGAAGTATCTATGGGAGCATCAGATATTGGGAAACTCAGGAGAGTAAGAGAGGAATTAATAGATATTCAAAGAAGATTTGCCAGGCAAAATAATATTGTTGCTGAGGGAAGAGATATGGGGACGGTTATTTTTCCTGAGGCAGATGTAAAGTTTTTTCTCACTGCCTCGTCAGAGGTGAGGGCAAAGAGGAGATTTCTGGAATTAAAAGATAAGAGAACAAATGTAAAATTTGAAGATGTTCTTAAAGATGTAGAGAGACGGGATATACAGGATATGAACCGTGATGTTGCTCCATTAAAACCTGCTGAGGACGCTATAATAGTAAATACAGATAATATGAATATTGAAGAGGTGCTTGAATATCTATTCAGAGAGTCAACATCAAGATGCAAATCTTAGTTGCAAAAAATGCAGGGTACTGCTTCGGCGTAAGAAGGGCTGTAGATATTGTTGAGAATACTCTTAAGAAATATAACACAAAGAGCGTATATTCGCTTGGTGAGATCATCCACAATCCACAGGTTGTAAACGAGTTTGTCAGGAAAGGCTTAAAAGTTGTAAAAGATATTGATGCCATTGAGAATAAGAGTATTGTTATTATTTCCGCGCATGGAAGATCCAACAAGGATATTGAACACCTCAAAAAAAAGGGCTGCCAGATAATAGACGCTACCTGTCCATATGTAAAGTACCCACAGAATATAATAAAAAAAATGAGCAGTGAAGGCTATTATATTATTTTATTAGGAGATAAAGAACATCCCGAAATAAAGGGTCTTACATCTTTTGGAAAAAAGTCAAAGTTATCCATTGTTGATAAAGATATTGACAATCTTGATTTTATTTCAGAAAAAAAGGTTGCACTCCTCTCTCAAACCACTCAAAGCAAAGAGGACTTCAAAAGATTAACTTTATTGTGTGTAGAAAAATTCAAAGAGATAAGAATATTCAACACGATCTGTGATGCAACAAAGATTAGACAGGAGGAGACAGTAGAACTCGCAAAGAGAGTTGATCTGATGATTGTTATTGGTGGAAAAAATAGTGCAAATACCAGAAGACTCTATGAACTGTCAAAAAGACATTGTAAGAAAGTCCTTTATGTAGAGACAGCCGAAGAGATAGATCTCAACTCTCTTAGGAGTATTAAAGCGATAGGTATCACCGCCGGTGCATCAACCCCGGATTATCTAATAGACAAAGTAAAACAGATCGTAAATAGATTAGTCTGAGCCCTGCATTATTCATTGTGATTAGTATTCTGATCTATTGCTATAAAAATATTTGAAAACAGTCTATTTGAGTAGATTGAATTTATTTTCTATATTCATTTGTCAGGATTAATTTTCAAGTTTCATACTCTAAATACAGACAATCAAAGTAATATATCCTGAAAATTGGACTTAATATTAATGCATATAATCTAAACAGAGTTTTATTTTATTATAAACTACTTTTGCAATCCTAATTCTTCTTTTCAGGCATAAAACTTGGGCTCGATAGAGTCCCCTTTATGGAAAAATTATAATACCCCTCCTTATCAAGAGAGGAGCCTATGCCAAACAAGATAGTTTTTATTTTCTCATTCTTCTCAATAAATACCTGTGCGGGTTTTAGTTTCAGATTGAGATTTAGACTGCTCCTCCCAATATTCTGAGCCAGCTGCCCGTCTCCTGCAAGCTTGATCTCTAAATCTTTACCCTTACCCTTAAAATTTGAAACCTTTAACTTACCATTTTTAATATCAATTTCGGATTTCAATTCACCAATATTTACTGAAGGAACTTCAAATCCCATAATTTTTCCGCCCTTTATCTCAGTTGAATTGAGGGAGAAGGAGATACTACCATTACTCTTATTTGTCTCTTTTTTATTTAAACTAAGATTGAGATTCATATCAAGATTACCTTTGAGATTCAGCCCGGTCTTATCTTTAAATATATCAACAAGTGATAAATCCAGATTATCGACAATCAATTCAATACCAATATTCTCCTTTTTGAATCCAGACACCAATTTTATATTGCCTCCATATCCACTCGCTACCACATAAACTGGCTTTGAACTTATCAGGTATTTAAGTAAAGAAAAACCTATCTCAAGTTTTTCAAAATTAAATTTATATCCATCATCTGATAACTCAACCTCAGCCTCTTTTAATACAAGATTCATTCCAGGGGATATTCCAGAACTTTTGTATGATATATTGACATTGTTGGTTTTTAGATACTTATCTATCACATATCTTGCAATCTGTTCCTCTGGAAGAGAAAAAAGGATAAAGAAATAGAGACTTACAAGAAAAACTATCACATATCCTGAAAATACTAATATTGACCTTAATTTCATAAATACTATTCCTTGCCGGCCGGTTTATAAGTGGCTACAATCATATTTACATTCAGAGTACGATTTTCTTTTTCGTATCTGGTATTTATTTTGAGTTTCTTGATCTTAATCAAATACTGATTTTTTTCTAGTTCCTTCATAAAATCCACGAGCCTGTCCATAGAGACCTTAACAATATTCAATTCCAGCGTCTGCTCCTGAATCTTATCTCCTTTTTGCAGAGGTGTAGTCCTCTCATTCATATCCGATATATCAATCTGAAGTTTTCTACTCAACTCCTCAACAAATGAGAAGAGATTTACATTGTTATTCTTTAGCCTCTGTTCAAATAGTTTTTGAGCCTGCTCAGCCTCCCTGTATTTATCTTTTTGGGAAATTATCTCCATAAGCTTCTTTTCCTTTTCTGACATATCCATATATCTTGCGTTCAGATTTGAAGAGACTATTATTACAGAGAATATAACAATCAGTGCAAACAGTGAAGATAGGAAAATAATTACAAATAATTTCTCCTTCTGTGAAAGCCTATCATACCAGACCCTTACACTATCTCTTATCTGTTCAAACTTCTTTCTCATAACTTACCTCAACAGGATGGAGTAATTGCTATATCAAAATCTATCTTCTTACCGTCAGGAGACTTTTTTACTTTACCTTTTGCAATATCCTTAAAACAATTATTTTTCTTAAGACTATTTACCACACGGTCGACTGATTCAAAAGAGTAAGTCTCTCCCTCC
>JBBISZ010000175.1:0-5930 GCA_037441045.1 Deltaproteobacteria bacterium
ATACATATATTCATGTGGAAAATATCTCTTTCCTGCCTTCTGTGCCCTGAGCCAATATTTATATATATGTTTCTGAAGTCTTCTAAATGCCTCCTCCTCAGGTATACAGGTATCTGTAACCCTGTTATAATGATTATCGAGCAGTTCCTTCTCCATCTCGGCTGTAAAATATCTATAACCGGGCACTCTCTTGTAGTGAGAATGTGCCACAAGGTTCATTATATCCTCTTCCAGGTTGGCACCTGTACATGAGATTATGTGAATCTTATCCTTTCTTATCATTTCAGCAAGTGAAATACCGAGTTCAGCAGTCGACATAGCTCCCGCCAGAGTTACCATCATCTTTCCGCCTCTCTCAACATGCTCTTTATACGCCTTTGAGGCATCAACAAGTGTAGCCGCATTAAAATGTAAAAAATGCTTCTCTATAAATCTGGAAATTGGTCCTTTTTTCATAAGAAAATTCCTTTCCCTGAACAAACGCATTTTATCTATTAAACAATTAATCCGCCTTTGTCAAGCAGGTGTGTAATATTTTAAAATTGATTGTATTGCTGGACAATGCAGAGAATAAATTAGATGTTTATTTTGCAAAAAATTCTCTCCATTTTCATATAGTGGACTGTTATCAGCAGAGAATCAATCAAATATCCAATTTCAATCCCACCCAGAGCTTAATCCTTTTATATGACAAAAACCAATTTACCTATGAACCTGTTGAGCAAAGCGGCGGAAAAATCTCTCCTGATATGCCTCTACATAAAAAGCATAGTATGTAAACGTTGCAAGCATGAGACCAGAGACTACATCTACAAAATAATGCTGTTTGGTGAATAGTGTAGATAAAGAAATCAATATTCCAAGTATTATTGCCCAGATTCCATGCAATTTTGTTTTATTATATATTGCAAAAGCTGATACCATTGAGACTGCCACATGCAGAGATGGGAAGCAGTTTGTAGGGAGATCTATATAGTATATGAAATTTAAGAGAATCTCACTCGCCGTATTCATATGGACATCAGGTCTAACAGACATCACCGGAAACATAAGAAAAATGGGATATGCTACCATATCGCACATTATTATTGCAAAACCTACCCTCTTTACCTCGTCAATTGTCTCAAGGAATATCACCAGAAAGATTGGAAAAATAAATAGCATCTCGTATATCCACGACCATTCAGGTATGAGAGGGATTACTCTATCTATAGAGAGCGAGACATCATACAATTTGTCGGTTTTTACCTGCGAATTTATGTACATATATCCAAATCCATGGAAGGCATAGACAAATGCAAAAATCAGGTATTTTTTTAAATAATACTCTGCGGGATAAGTATTTATTGGCTTATAATTAGTCATTTTACTTCATCCAATTTTCTCTTCCAGCCATCCTCAATAACGACCTCAAAGAGGTCGTCAAGCGTAATCACACCCTTTAATCTTCTATCTCTATCTACAACAGGTATAGCAAGCAAATTATATTTTGACACAACATGCGATATCTTCTCTATATTATCATCCAGGTGAACATATACAGGATTCTTGACCATTATCTCCGAGACCAGCGTATTTTTATCAGATATAATCAGTTTTTTCAATGAGACTGTCCCTTTCAGTCGCGAATTCTTATCTACAACATATACATAATAAATCGTCTCAGCCTCCTTTGCACTCCGTCTGAGATAATCAATAGCATTTTCAGAAGTAATATCCTCTGGAATTGTAACAAACTCAGTCGTCATAAGACCGCCGGCGGTATCTTCTCCATGCTTTATCAGCTCTTCCACAACCCTCGCATCATCCTTATCCATCTCCCTAATAAGATCCTTTGCCTTATTTTCATCAATATCTTTCAAAAGGTCTGCTGCCTCATCCGGGGGCATCTCTTCGAGGAGGTCAGCCGCCTTCTCCTTACCAACTGCATCCAGAAGGTTTTTCTGGACATCTGTATCATCAAGTTCGGAGAGAGTCTCTGCAGCCTTATTCTTATCAAGAGACTTAAATAGCGCCTCCTGTTCATATCTATCAAGTTCCTCAATAATATCTGCTATCTCTGCAGGATGCATCTCCATAATCTCATTGCTCTTAAATGCAAACTGAAGTTTTGAACTACCATTTCTGGATGGAATGGCATTCAGAAACCTCCACGATATCAATTCCTCTTTATTCAGAATCGAAATAATACCGCCAAGAGAGATAAACTTAATAAATCCGCTCCCAAAATACATCCTCAGGTTCCCTGCAAGACTGACATCGATATGAGCCACCCTTAATACACCTTCCACATTTATAAGATGCAGATCATAAATCTTCACAACCTTCTTGTCCCTGGTATCCACAATCTTTTGTCCAATTAGATCCATATTGGCTCTAACCTTACCTTCCATGTCATAATTTCTAAATGGAACAGGTGTGCAGTGTTTGCAGGTTATCTGAAAATTCTCGCTTATTATCAGAGAGGAAGAATCCAATACATATAAAGTCTTATCTCCCTTTTTGACAACAATATATCCAACAACTTCAGGATAATTATCCGGCACCTTTATAATAAGGTCATAGAGACCGCCAATCTTTTCCCCGTTTTCTTCACAGATAGGTTTTCTTAAAATTTCAGAAAGATATATGAATGATGTTTTCTCATTATTGTTCGCCATAAGACATGTGAATTAAAAACCTATAATTCAAATTGGTCAAGCATAAAAATTATAGACAGGCATAATACTTAAAACATCAAGACATTTTTTATATTGCTGAAAAAATAATGTTTTAAATTCGCCTGAATAATCAGCCCTATCCTGCAAATCCAAACTCCCATTTCATTCTTATATTTTAAAATCATTTAAAATGCGAACTCTCAAGATTCACATAGATTTGGACAGTTCAATATCTATATGATATAGTTAATATAAATCAGGAGGCAGGATATGAAAACAGCCATTGTTGTGGATAATTTCTTTATCAAGCACTCAGCAGGACAGTATCACCCCGAATCTCCAGAAAGACTTATTGCAATTTATAAAAAAATGGAGCCATTAAAAAACAGATTAGTAAGTATAAAAACCAGAGAGGCTACAACAGAGGAGCTGAAATTAGTGCATTCAGAGAGTTATATAGAGCTTATTAATAAGTTGAGAGATAGGGAATTCTCATTGGACGCCGATACAGCAGGTAATAATTACTCTGCAGAAGCTGCATTTCTGGCAGCAGGAAGTTCAGTTGAGCTCAGCAAAAGAATATTAAAAGGTGAGTTTGATAATGGGTTTGCAATAATAAGACCCCCAGGACATCATGCAGAATATTCAAGGGCTATGGGCTTCTGTATATTCAACAATGTCGCAGTTGCTGCTGCAAATCTGCTTACAAATAATCTGGCAAAAAGAATTCTGATAGTCGATTGGGACATTCATCATGGCAATGGAACGATGCACAGCTTCTATAATAGAGATGATGTATTATATTTTTCAACTCATCTGTATCCATACTATCCCGGAACTGGCTATTATGATGAGACGGGAGAAAATCAGGGAAAAGGATATACAATAAATGTACCTCTAACAGCTTATAAAAGTGATAATGATTTTTTATACATATTTGACAATCTTCTTACACCTGTAATGGATAAATACAAGCCAGAAATCATTCTGGTATCCGCTGGTTTTGATATATATTATCGAGACCCTCTCGGCTCAATGAAAGTTACAGAAGAGGGATTTTACAAATTCACAGAATTCTTCAAATATCTGGCAAAAGAGTATTGTAACAATAGACTATGCCTGTTTCTCGAAGGTGGTTACAATGTGGAAGGACTTGCGAATTCTGTTTATAGAACATTAGAAAGTCTTATAAACGATAAAATCGAAAAACCGACTGCAACCCCCACTTCACAGGAGGTATTGACAATTGTAGAAAAGGTCAAATCATTTAATCCAATTTTCTACTAAATCTATCTCTTATATAGATTAAATTACTTAAAAATAATCTATCTGGCCGTTTTAATTTGCATTTCATTTAAGTTTAACGTTTGTTCTACAACTGGTTATATTAGTAAGGATTTCTAAATTATCGAAAAAAGTATCTGGCACCAAATTCTGTAAATATTGATCTGCATCTAATTTTTCTAAATGATATCAATAGGTTAGAATAATAAATTGGGCAAAAACACATTACAAAGTAACTGGCACTTGCATTACAAAGTAACTGGCACTTGTATCACATATTGTGTATTATAAGTTAGAATAAGTTAGAACAAAGTAAAGTAATTACCCTTTTACATTGGTATAGTGATACCGAATAACTAAAGATAATAAAACCTATAATAACGGCTATAGCCCAAAGTTTAATATATTCTCTAACTATTATATATCAGGAAACAAAGGATGTGAATAATGATTGCTGTGCTGAGGTTAAGCATTAAAAAGTGCCAGGTACTTCTGGCTTTCTTTTTTCAAATATTTTTATTTATCCATATATGTGACCTTTAACTGAATATATATCTAGGTGAATATGTTGCAGATTTCAGTTTTTCAGGTCGTTATAAATATTTTCAATTAAATAAGTAGAAATAGAGATAAAATCAGAGGCGGACATAAATATGTTGTCCGCCACTATATACAACTATATTTACTTTTTCAATACAAGATAGAAATATGCTCCATCTCTCAAAATCATCAATCTTACCGGCTTCCCTTTTGGAATGGATTTTAAAATCTGCATAAACTGATTGACATTTACAATCTTATTATTATTTAGCTCAAGAATAATATCTCCAGCCCTTATATCAGCCTCTTCAGCAATAGATCCTTCTTTTACAGATTTTACAACAACTCCATATTCTATCTGTTCTCTCTTTTGAATATCTTTGCTCAAATTTTCTATTTCAATGCCAAGCTCTCCGCTCTTTTCTGTCTTCCCACCCAGACTTTTTGCAAGTTCTTCTTCTGTTGGCATCTTTGAGAGTTTAATATTGAGAGTTATCTCTTTATTTTCTCTAATCACTTTTATCTTTATACTTTTATTAATAGGAGAATTTGCAACAAGCCATTTCAGATCTTCTGGATCGTCTATCCTCTGCCCATTGAATTCAACTATTACATCATCGGGTTTCAAGCCCCCTTTATCGGCGGGAGAATCCTTGAATACAGACTTTACATAAGCCCCTTTCTTACTCTTAAGATTCAAATTTTTTGCAATATCTTCTGCCAGAGGTCCCATCTCAATGCCGAGCCATGCCCTTTCCACAAATCCTTTTTCCTTCAATTGAGGGAGAATCACTTTTACCATATTTGTAGGTATGGCAAATCCTATATTCTGTCCTGTTGCTGATATTGATTCGTTTATTCCTATAGCTTCACCTTTCATATTTACAAGAGGACCGCCTGAGTTTCCCCTGTTGATTGGCGCATCTGTCTGGATAAAATCGGCGTACATCTGAGGACCACCCGGTTTGACCTCCTTCCTGCCTTTGTACGAAACTATCCCTTTTGTAACGGTATGACTCAATCCAAGTGGATTACCTATTGCAATTACCCAATCTCCTATCTCAACTGCATTTGAATCTCCCAGTGGTAAAACAGGCAAAGACTTCTTTGCATCAATCTTTATAAGCGCAATATCTGTCCTTTCATCAGTCCCGATTATCTTTGCGGGATATTCGTTATCATCCTCATATAATTTCACCGTAACTTTATCTACATTTGCCACTACATGGTAGTTTGTCAGAATATATCCATCCTCGCTAATAATAAATCCAGAGCCAAGCCCCATTCTCCTTCCCTGATCGGGGAAAGGGTTTCTAAAACCAAAAAATCTCTCCCAGAAATCATCTACATCATCAGGGAATCCAAATCTCTTAAACTTTGGTATATTGTATTTTACAATCTGTTCTACACTGATATTTACCACTGTTGGCATCACCTTTTTAACAA
>JBBISZ010000176.1:0-5897 GCA_037441045.1 Deltaproteobacteria bacterium
GGAAGTATAAAGAGGGTAAACTTGTAAGGGATAAGAGCGCGGGAGAATATGACTGGTTGCGTATGCTTATGGAGATGCAGAAGGATATTAAGGATTCTGATGACTTTATGGCAAATGTCAAACTGGAACTCTTTCAGGATGAGGTATTTGTCTTTACACCAAACGGGGATGTCAAGGAGCTTCCAGCCGGGTCCACACCTGTAGATTTTGCTTATACAATCCATACTGATGTGGGGCATAGATGTTCGGGGGCAAAGGTAAATAATCAGATTGTCCCTTTGAGATATCAACTCAAAAATGGGGATATAGTGGAGATAATTACATCCAATGAACCTAAGGTGAGCAGGGACTGGCTGACATTTGTAAAGTCTCCGAGGGCGATATCCAAAATCAGGGCATTCTTAAAACAGGAACAGAGAGAGAGATATAAGACTATTGGCAAACAGATGTTTGAAAAGGAACTGAAAAAACGGGATATATCAATCAACAAGTTTATCTAATATAATGAGATGGATAAGATTTTAAATGAGTTCAAACTCGTAGATACTTAAGAGCTTTATTATGTAGTAGGTTCTGGAAAATATACAGTCAAAGAGCTTCTCTCAAAGGTGATAGAGGATAAGCAACTACCAGAACAGGAAGAGGAAGAAAAGGGATTTTCAAAAATTATTAAGAAGGTAATGGGAGGCTCCAGTACTCCCATTGTTATAGATGGAATTAATGATGTGGTTGCCAACCTTGCGAAGTGCTGTAATCCAATACCTGGAGATAAGATAGTTGGATATATTACTCGTGGTAGAGGGATAATGGTGCATACAAAGGATTGTCCGAAAAATGCGACAATGGATAGAGAAAGGAGGGTGGATGTAAAGTGGAGTGAAAGAGACTCTCATTCATATCTGGTAGGATTGAAGATATTGACAGATGACAGACGTGGTATTCTGGCGTCAATAAGTAAGGCTCTCTCGGAACTCAAGGTGAATATAGCAGAGGCAAACTGTAAAACCTTTGACAATGGTAGGGCAATCTGCCTTTTCAAGGTGGCTGTAAGCAATCGTGCTCAACTTGATAATATTATCAAGCAGATCTCTGCCATTTCGGGAGTAAATCAGGTCGAAAGAGAAATCAAATAGGAGGATTTATGCGAAAAATAATATCCACTACTAATGCACCAGCCGCCATAGGTCCTTATTCTCAGGCGGTTCTTGTTGAGGCAAAGGAGATGTTGTTTATCTCCGGGCAGATCCCTGTAGACCCTGTAAGCGGAAATATCGTCTCCACGGATATTAAAGAGCAGGCTACTCAGGTATTAAAAAATATCAGGGCAATCTTAGATGAGGCAGGAATGGATATGAATAATGTTGTAAAGACCACTATCTTTCTTAAAGATATGAACAGATTTGCCGAGGTCAACGAGATATACAGGGGCTTTTTTGGAGAGAGTAATTTCCCGGCACGCGCCACTGTTGAGGTCTCAAGATTGCCAAAGGATGTTCAGATAGAGATTGAGGCTGTGGCTATTAGATGACTGCTGTATTTGTTCTGGTTGTAATTGCTGCACTTGCCTTTCTATTTTCAAAGAATATCTCTGCGTTTTTTTATCGGAGGATGGAAAAGATAGATTCCTCTCCTTTTTCTTCTACCAATTTCCAGATTGCGCAGAGGTTTGAACTCAAAAAGGAGTATGATAAGGCTATCATAGCATACAACCATCTTCTGGAGGAATTCCCTGATTTTGAGGCGGCTTATATCTCTATTGCTGAGATATACAGGATGAAAAAAGAGTACGCAAAGGCTGTTAAGTGGCTTGAAAAGCTATATAATAAAAACCATTCTCCGGATACACTCTTCCTGATTGCGGAGATTTATATGATGTCAAATGATATGGAGAGGCTGGATCTGCTTGCAAAAGAGCATAAAGGGGAACTTGAAGAGTATATAGGTATAATTGAATCGTTTAAGAATGTAAAAATATCAAATGATTCTGAGGCTTTTACACATCTGAGAATTCTTGCCGGGTCTCAGGATGTAAAAGACTATATAAGATTAAAAGCAAAGAGGGTACTCTCCTATCTATGAACTATGACATGCCGCTCTATAGGCCTCCCTCTGAGGCAGATTCTTTGATATTTCAGATAACGCTGGGCTGTTCTCACAATAGATGTAAATTTTGTTTTATGTATAAGACAAAGAAGTTCAGGATAAAGAGGCTTGAGGTGGTAAAAGAGGAGATTGATGAAATTGCCTCATATGATTATCATGTAGAAAAGGTCTTTCTGGCGGACGGAGACGCACTTGTTGTAAAGACTGATATGATACTTGAGATATTGAAATATTTGAAATCAAAATTCCCTTATCTTAAGAGAGTTAGTGCATACGCGAATCCCTCCAATATACTAAATAAGTCTTTACCCGAACTGAAGGAGATATCAAATCTGGGATTAAAAATGCTTTATATCGGTATTGAATCTGGAGATGATGAAATTTTAAAACTGGTTGATAAAGGTGCAGATAAGAGGGAGATTATAGAGTCTATCAGAATTGCGAAGGAGGCGGGATTTAAGACATCTACAACAGTTATACTTGGAATTGGAGGAAGGGAGCGGAGCCGCCAGCATGCAGAGAATACAGCAGATCTGATAAATAAGGCTCATCCTGACTATCTGTCTCTGTTGACACTTATGCTGGGTCCATTTGAAGATATTTACAGAAAGGCTATAGGTGGTATCTGGACTCCTCTTGATCCCGTGGAGACTCTTGTGGAGATAAGAGATATCATAAAGGGAATAAAAAAAGATGGAATAATCTTTAGAACAAATCATGCATCCAACTATCTATCTCTCAAAGGGACTCTTTGTAAGGATAAGGCAAGACTGATAGGTATATTAAACAGTGCTATAGAAGATCCAGAAAATGCCAATCTCAGACCCGATTTTTTGAGAGGTCTGTAATATGGAGGTGATATGAAGGTTCTCATTATTTCAAGAGGTGATATCTTTCCGCCTGTTCATGGGGCGGCATCTCGCATCGTAAATACTGCCCGATATCTTTCGAGGCAGAATTGTGAGGTATTCTTTCTCCCTTCTAACTCTGACAGATATTATGTTTTTGAAAGAGGTAAAGAGAGAGATATTGAATTCAGTCCATTTTTAAGGGGTATTCGTTCCAATATAGACAGGATAGACTCTATACTTCTCAAGATGGAGATCCCCAGAGAGGATCACATACTTTATAGGCCTATCTTGGCAAGAGACCTTATATTCAAGGCTGTTGTACTGGCATTTAATAATGAGATAGATATTATTCAGGCTGAGTTTCCAGCATTTGCAGTTCCTGCAATGTTCGCCCGAAAAGTTATGTTTAGAAGGAAGATTCGTCAGGTTCTGGTAGAGCACAATGTGGAGTTTGAAAGGATAGGGGTCTCCTCTCCAAGTATCAGCAAGAAAGGTATAAAGAATTTAAAACGGATAGAGAGATTTGCCTGTCGGGTATCCGATATGGTTGTAACTGTCTCTGAGATGGACAGACAGAGACTTAGTGAGTTAAAAATAAAGAGTGAAAAGATAACTGTAATTCCACACGGTGTGGATCTGGAGAACTATCATGGCCTGGACAGAAAAGCGATAAGGGAGAAACTTGGAATTTCTGAAGATCAGATTGTGCTGTTTTACCATGGGGTGTATGATTATAGACCGAACAGAGAGGCACTTATGAGGATTGTCAATAACATACTTCCTGCACTTCAGAGGAAAAATATCAATGCGGTACTTATAGCCGCAGGACAGAATCCACCCGATGAAGCCAAGAGGGAGGGGGTATATCTCCTCGGTGCTGTTGAAAATCTACCCGACTTCATTGGTGGTTCTGACATATGTGTTGTGCCATTAACGGGCGGTGGGGGTACGAGACTTAAGGTGCTTGAATATTTTGCAGCAAAAAGACCACTGATCTCAACTTACAAAGGAGTGGAGGGAATCTCTGTTAGAGATGGTGTGGAATATATTAGAGCCGAAACAGATGAGGATTTTGTAAAATATATTTCTGAATATGCTTCCAATAAGAATAGATTTTTGGAGATTGCCGAAAAGGCAAATATCTTTGTTCAGAGGTATGACTGGTCAAATATTGCCCGACAGTATGTAACACTCTATGAATCATTATTGTCGAGATGAGAATCGTAGATACACACTGTCATTTAAATGACCCATCGTATAAGGAAAGAATAGAGCAGGTTATTTCAAATGCGATATATGTGGGCGTTTTGAGTTTTATTGTGCCATCGTATGATTTTCCCTCTCTTGAATATACCGCAGATCTTGGAAGAAGATTTTCAAATATCCATCCTGCTTTAGGGATTCACCCATGGTATGCTGACAGGAGTATTGATCTGAATATAATCGAAGAACTTGTGTTAAGTAATAAGGCTATTGCTATCGGTGAAATTGGACTTGATTTTTCAGAGGAGATAAAAATACCCGAAGAGTTACAGATAGAGTTTTTTATAAAACAGGTTGAAATAGCCATTAAACTTGGACTCCCGATACTGGTGCATTGTAGAAAGGCACATCAGAAGATGCTGGAGTTGATAAAGCCATATAATGGACGACTCAGAGGGGTGATGCACTCATTCAGCGGCAATCAGACATTCTTATCAGAGTTTCTCTCGTGTGGATTTTATATTTCGTTCTCAGGGGCTGTAACACGCAGTCATGCAAAAAAATATCATAGATCAGCCATTAATACACCTGATGATAGAATTTTGTTTGAGACCGATGCTCCTGCTATATCCACTCAAAATGTAAGTGCCGAGAATATTGAGCCGCGGGATATTATTGAGATTGTGAAGTTTGTTGCTGATCTCAGAGGTAAAAGCCTTGAGGATATGGCGGAGATCTCAACAAGAAATGCTACTGCGCTTTTTGGAGAGATAATTTGAAAAACAGTAGATTTTTGAGAACCGCACTTCTATTTTCAGATGAGAATTTTAAGAAGATCGAGAATGTACATGTCCTTATAGTGGGTCTGGGTGGAGTGGGATATATGGCTGCAGAATCCCTTGTGCGTTCGGGTATCATGAATATGACTATTGTAGATTGTGATATAATTGAAGAATCTGATTTCAATAGACATCTTCTGGGAATAGAGGAGAATATCTCAAAAGAAAAGGTCTCATGTGCAAAGGAAAGACTCCTTAAAATAAATCCCTCGCTTAACATAAATACGATAAATCGTTTTTTTCATGTTGATACACAGAACGATATATTCACAATAAGACCAGATTTCGTAATAGATGCGATAGATGCATTAAACCCAAAGGTTGAACTTATAAAATTCTGTATTACAAACAGGATACCTTTTATATCCACAATGGGTGCGGCAAGAAGAAAGGATCCATTGTGTGTCAGGATCTCAAGGTTGAATGAGGCAACAGGTTGTCCACTTGTAAGACTTGTAAAGAAGAAATTGAGACGAGACGGATTTTATGAAGACTTTTCTATTGTATATTCCGATGAAAAAATGGAGGCGACTCCTGTCAAAGAGATAAAGGATATGTATTTTACTCGCGGCAGAAAGAGAGATATTCTACCATCATATATGGTAGTCCCGTCAGTCTTCGGTCTCTACGCAGCATACGCAACACTGAATTTTCTGACAAAGGGCAGGATTCTCTGAGTTGTACCTTTATCAGAAAGGACGGTTATTATTTTTAAATATTTCTTATTCCGTTATGTCCTCTGTCTCTTGTTCTGATATTTTAAGTCTGAAGAGTCTGTAGGATTTAGGGTCTGCTGGGCAGATGGACTAATAAACTCTATACTTCTGATGGGTTTTGTAAACCACCTAACTTTTATCATATTTATACACTACACCAAGGGTTTTCAGAACGGAATCCTGTT
>JBBISZ010000177.1:0-5896 GCA_037441045.1 Deltaproteobacteria bacterium
CATTGTTTTATAAGGATAAATTTTATGACTAAAAATTATTTTGGACAGCAGTGAAAACCCGTATATAAAATTGGACATCATTTTGGGGATAAATAAAATGAGATTTAATTAAAAAGAATTTCTTTGCAAGACTTATTCTTATGAGATGTAATACCAGCCCGATAAATGATTTTATCTATTGTTTATATCTTCAGGTATAAATTGGTACAATATTTTATACGGATCTTTTAACTCCTGTGCGGGTTTGAAATTAATTTTCTTTTTGCCTCTGTTGTTCAAATAATTTGAGAGAGATAGTTTTATAGAATTATAATCAATTCCATTTTCGGAGAGAATCTTTATTGTTATTTTCTCACATTCCGCGGCATAATAAATTGAATCAGATAGTATTCTCATTGTCTCTGTAGGATTATGGAATCCAACTGAATTTTCAGCACCAATGAATATAATTCTATACAATGCCTCTTCGTATAAATCCTGAATTTTTATTAGTATATTCCTATCTATTTCCTTGCCGGATTTGATAAGCTCATTGATGCGTTCAATATATTTTGCGACGTAAGCCAGTTTGTATCCTGCCTTAAGAAGGGTTGATACAGTCCTGTCCTGAATTGTTATTACCTGATTTCTCAGATACTCCTCTCCCTCTGAATGACATACAATACAACTCTTCATACCATTTTTAAGAGGACTTGTAACATTATGGTCAGAGACCTTGTAATTTCCAACTCTTTTGTATGGCATATGACAATCTGCACAAGAGACATTTGCATTAAAATGCACTGAATTTCTGGTATAGAGTTCATATTCAGGATGTCTAATAAATGCAAGTTTATAACCTGTTGTCTTGTTTGTCCATTCCCTATACTTTGGGGAACTTCTAAGAACCTTTATAATATTTTCAATAGAAATATCTCCATATTTTGAACCGTCCCACGGAAAGAAGACATATTCTGATTTCATGTTCTCATCTTTTGGTATTGCATATGTAACATGACATTGAGCACAGACGGCTGATCTGAGCTCCTGATGTTCAAGACTATCAGGATTTTTTCCAATCTTTTTAAATGCCTCAATTGCGGTAAATTTTGTTATCCTGTTTTGCATTGTCTTTGGATTGTGACATTCTATGCAGCTTACACCGAGTTCTTTGTGCTTATCGGGTATCTTTGAATGAACCTCATCAAAGGGCTTCTTAAAATAATCTATACCTATCTGATCCTTAAGGATGTTTGCATAAGGTGATTTGCAGGTCAGGCATACCCCTCCAGCTCCTCTTCTTGATGGATCTATCTCAAGCACATCCTTTAACATGTGATAATGTCCGCGTGGTTCGTTATACTCTATAGAGAACGCCATTCCACTGAATAGTATTGCAAGATATGGGTATTCACTCACTTTATCAAATATTACTCCACCCACGTCAGAACCCTTTTTGTACTTTGAAAAACCTGCTGGCTTTCCCTCTGCTGTCTTCTTTCAGAGGTTATATTCTACCGGATAATTATTTCCCCAGACAGATGGCTCAATTTTACCATCCGGTATCTCAAATTTCCTTGGTGACTCAGACTTCTGCCCCTGACAGGAAAATGTAATGAAGATTGTAAAGATAAAAATAATAAATTTCCTATTCATTAAAACACTCCTGTGTGGTTGTGAGTATGTCTTCTATGGCAATCTGTACAACTTCTTCCGTTTATGTTTATTCTGCTTACCATCTCACTATGACAGGATATACAATTTTCCTGCACAATTTTCTTTCCATGCTTTGAAATACTTATATTATCTGAATACAGCCCCCCATAAAAGTATATAACATCTTTTGTCCCATCGACCCCTTTTTTGAACAGATGATTTGCAAAATTATCATTTGGTAGATGACAATCTATACATCTTTTATTCTGATGAGCCCCATTGTGAATAAAATTGTTGTATTGATAATTCATTACATGGCAGGAGTTACAGAAAGTGGGAGATTCTGAATATTTATATATTTTTTTCCCATATGTAATACCGATTACTGATGCAAGCAATAATCCTGTTAAAAGAATCTTTTTTATCATACCATTACCGTTTAGATCTGTTCTCCAAAAAAAGAAGTTTTACCGAACTATCACTCATATTATACTGGCTGTTTGAAGGACAATCTATCTTTATCATGTCATTTGAAAAACTGATATTTAGAAATTTACAGTGGTGAGGGGTTTTAGAATCACCAAATTTATTCGGCTCAAAATTTTCACATACAGCACAGGATTTAAATACTTCAATATCCCCTTTGAGTCTCATAAGTCTAAGAATTTCAATAAGAAATGTATATAGATGTGTCTTCTCATCTCTGGAAAATCTACATAAAATATTAAAAAACCAGTCTTCGCATTTCCTTATCTCCTGAACTACCTCTATCCCCTTTTTTGTAAGTAATAAAAACTTGACCCTCGAATCATCGCTGGAAGATTTCTTTTTCATAAATCCCTTTTTTGTGAGCGTATCAATAGCATCACTTACAGTTGGCTTGGTAAGTGAAAACTCAAGGGCTATATTGGTTATTGTATTGGAACCCTCGTCATGCCTGTTAATATATTTCAAAAATTGAATCATAATAGGAGATATTCCATACTTCTTATTTATCTCCCATTGATGAGAGCGATATGCTGCAAACAATTTTTCAAATGCGAAGTATATCTTGTTGTCAATATCTTCCATAATCTTACCTGTTGATTAGGAATGCTAACCATTTAATATATTATACTTAAGATGTCAACCTGAGGATAGTAGATTAGGTGCCAGTTACTTTGAACGACTTATTCCATATAACTTAAAGATTATAGCTCATGGTGAACTGTTTGTAGAATTGTCTTTTGCTTATCTTTATATGCTTATTTTCTTTGAATTTTGTATTGTTGTGCAAATGAAAATGCTTGAATAATTAACAGATTTTATATAAGTATGTCTTTATCTTTTTCACTTAAAGGAGTTTTATTATGGTATCATCAAAAATTTCAAAAGAGATTCTGGATTTTATCAGCAAAGATTCCCTTGAGAGATTCTTAAGATATGTACAGATAAATACTACCAGTAATGAGGAGTCAGGAACGAATCCATCTACAAAAAACCAGTTTGAGCTTGCGAGACTTCTGGTAAAAGAGTTAAAAGAGATGGGTATTCAAAATGCAGAGGTGGATGAATACTGTTATGTTTATGCTACACTTGAGGCAAGCGAAAGTGTGAAAGATGTGCCGCCCATAAGTTTTATTGCGCATCTTGATACCTCACCAGCAGTATCCGGCGAGAATGTAAAACCGATTATTCATAAAAACTACAATGGCAAGGAAATTACATTTCTGGATGATAAGGAACTCAAACTCACTGTGCAGGACTCACCCGAACTCCTTGAGTTTGTCGGTCAGGATATTATTACTGCATCAGGTACGACTCTTCTGGGTGCAGACGATAAGGCAGGAATTGCTGAGATTATGACAATGCTTGCTGTTTTTAAAAAGTACAACGAGTTTAAACATCCAGAGATAAGAATATGCTTTACTCCCGATGAGGAGATCGGTGCTGGTACAGCAAAAATAAACTTAGAAAAACTCGGCAAAGCTGGTTACACATTTGATGGTGGTATGGTTGGGGAGATAGAGAATGAGTGCTTTGATGCGATGGGTGTAAAAATAAAATTTACAGGACTCAATGTTCATCCCGGTTATGCAAAAAATAAGATGTTAAATGCGGCTGGAATAGCAGCAAGATTTTATGCAATGATCCCTGAATATGAGACTCCCGAGCACACAGAGCTCAGAGAGGGGTTTTATCATCTGTTAAAAATCTCAGGAGATGAGAGTGAGGCGACTCTACAGTTTATTATCCGTGATTTTGTGCATAAGAATAACGAGAAAAGAGTGGAAACACTTAATGCCTTAAAGGCATTCTTTGAGAAAAAATATGAGGGTCTGAAGATTGAGATTGAGGTAAAGGAGCAGTACAGAAACTTCAAAGAGGTCCTGGACAAAAGACCGGAAGTCACTGACTTTGCGATAAAAGCAATAGAGATGGCTGATATAAAACCGATTAGAAAAGCCATAAGGGGTGGAACAGATGGTGCGAGGTTAAGTTTTATGGGCGTTCCAACACCAAATATCTTTGCTGGTGGACTGCTGTTCCATTCAAAAAAAGAATGGATGCCTGTAGTTGCGCTTCAAAAGGCGGTAGAGGTAGGTATAAATCTGTGCTCTCTATGGGCTGCGCATAAAAAATAAAATATAATTACTCGTCTGATCGATTCTCTATAGAATAGCAGATGAAAGAAAATTATTACAAGAGACATTTCATCAGGAAGAAGAAATTATGGAAAGAAGAATAAGATGGGGAATAATAGGGGCAGCAGGAATTACCGAGAAGATGATACCCGCAATAAAACGGGATAAAAATTCTATCCTTATGGCTATTGCCTCAAGAGATTTAAGAAAGGCAGAGAGTCTGGCAGAAAATTATAAGATAGACCTGATATATGATTCTTATTGTGAACTGATAAAAGATAGACAGATTGATGCCGTTTATATACCACTTATTAATAGCCTTCATTATAAATGGAGTCTGATATCACTCAAGAATGGAAAAAATGTGATGTGTGAAAAACCTTTTACTACAGATCCAGAAGGGGCCAGAAAATTAATTCAGTTTGCAAATGAAAAAGGGCTTTTGATAAGAGAGGCTTTTATGTATCGATTTCACCCTCAATATGATTTTGTGAAGAATGTAATTGCCCGTGGTGAAATAGGAAAATTGAAGAGTATATATTCAGTCTTTACTTTTTCTAATAACAACAGGAATTCATATTTATTAAAACAAAGATATGGTGGTGGTTCCCTGATGGACGTTGGATGCTACTGCGTAAATCTTTTCAGGATGCTGCTTAATGATGAACCAGAGTCGGTATACGCAAAGGCTGATATGTCAGAGGTGGATTTGTCGATGGTAGGAATACTTAAATTTAAAAATGGTGTAATCGCAACTTTTGAGTCATCTATATCACAGTTTGAAAGACATCTTGTAATAATAAGAGGAGAGAGAGGAGAGATAGAATTACACAACCCGTGGATCCCTGAAGAGGAGAATAGAATAATCATAAAAACAGAAAGAGGAACAAAGATTATCAGGATTAAGAAACAGGATACATATAGACTTCAGGTTGAAGATTTTACGCAGGTATTATTGAAAAAGAGGTCAAATAAGATAGACCTTTTTGACCCGTATAAAAATATGAAAGTAATTACCGCCCTCAAAGTTTCAGTAAAAAAGGGTAAAGAGATAAAGGTTGTTTAATATTTTAAGCCCTTTCAATCTCTCTATTAAACTCAAGGATTAGCTCGTCAAAATATCCAACCTCATCCTCAAAATAGCTACGCCAGTATTCTGGATCCCATTGCTCGAGAATCTCCTTATAAGTCTTACCCTGTTGTTCAACCCATGTATAATATTTGAGATTGTGTATCCGCTTTTGATCCTGATAGGTTAGTTCTATGTAGTTGTCTGTCTTCTGGGACAGAAGGCATGAATCCAGATCTCTTGCCGCCTGTTCAGATGAATATTCTCCTCTCTCCTGACGCAATTCAATTACCCTCGATTTATACATCTCTGCAGAATCTGTAAATACTGTAAATATTATATCATCCTCGTTCATATCGTAGTATTTCGCAGTCTTTATTGAAGATAACAGATTGCTTATACTTGAGATTCCAAGTAGTTCAAGATTGTTAACTACCTCCTCGTCTACGCCGTGTTTTTTTAAATAATTTTTACCCTCAGGTTCAATAAATAACCTCAAAACGCTATTACAATGTTCATCATCTATTGCAGATACATTGTTTGTATTTCTAACATTATGTATCCATGG
>JBBISZ010000178.1:0-5886 GCA_037441045.1 Deltaproteobacteria bacterium
TGCTTTATAAATGTGACATTTTAAATCTGGAATTAAGTGTGACATTTTAAAATTGGAACCACAATAAATGTTTTTGCCTTGCTTTTTTTGAGGGATTGAGATAGTCTTTTCTGGCACATTTTATAGAACGAGGTTGCCTATGAGATTATTAGGTATTTTTGTTGTAATCAGTATCTTTACTATAGGTCTGGGGGCAGAGGAACTTCCTTTAAAGCTCAACAAAAAGGATGTAGAGGTATCTTCTGGCAAAATAGAAAAGTATTTAGTTCTTTTTCCAGACCCACCTGCTGAGACGATTCTTACTGGGCCAACAAAACTTAAGTTTTCTTTTAGAAAAGTGATTGATAAGAAGAATCCACTTACAAAATTACCAGTTGTGGTGACAGTCAGTGTGGACAACAACAAGGTTAAAGAAGTTACAATGAATGATAGGGAAGGAATCGCTGTTATTAAAGATGCTACAATGTATAATGCCAGCAACGAAAATGTGTTTGAATATGGGCTTTCAGCAGGTGAACATAAGATACAAATATCGGTTTCAAGGTCTGCAATAAAGGGCGTGCTTGTCAGAGTAGAAAAGATATCCGGGACAAAAGTAGAGACAGCTGCTGTTACTCCAGCGCCACCTGTGGCATCTGCAAAAGAGGAGATATCTGCAAAAGAAAAGGCGAATAAAGACTCCAAAGATTTTGTCCCACCACCTGTCCCACCACTTGAGCCTCTTATAACTCCATTAGAGGTAAAGAAGCCTGTGGAGGTTAAGTCAGAGGAGAAGAAGGGTGTAAAGGTTGAGGAGAAGAGGTCTCCTTCTACAGAGATATCTCAAAAAGAGAGAGAAACAAAAGCTGTATTACAGGAGAGGAAAGAGGTAAAACCCATGGAGACTGGAAAGAAGGATAAACCTCTTTTAGTATCTGAGAGACAGTTTGGTGATATTGTAATCTTCTCTGTTATGGGTGGTGTTTTTCTTCCGCTCGAATATGGGAACCCCGGAGGTTATGGTGAGTTTAATACATTTTTCAACATCTATAAAGGGTTTGGATTAGGTGCATCCGTAGCAACTTACAATATCAATAAAAATTATATCATAAATGATCCGCTGGTAGGTAACTCCATTGCAAAATATCATCTCCACGGTGTACCCGTGCTGGGTTTTATGGGCTATAAGTTCCAGATGAAGAACATTCTATCAAAGTTTGAGCTCGGTATGGGTGTAAATATGCTTGATGCTGACTTGAGAAGAGAATCTGCCCCCATAAGAACAGATACTATCAACTCTTTATGTGCAGGTTTTGGGGCAGAACTTGACTATGTGATAAAAAAATATGGATCTATTGGTGTAGGAATCAGATATCTTTATTCAAATTCATCCAACATTGATAGACAGGGGGGATTTATAAAGGATGTGGACACAGGGGGTCTTGCCATGTCAATTAATTATTTGTATGGTTTTTAAGAGACAAAAGGAGATTTTATGGGTAGTGTAAATAAGGTAATTTTGATTGGTAATCTTGGACGTGATCCAGAACTCAGATATACACAGGATAAGAAGCCTGTTGTAAATTTTTCCCTTGCAACACAGGAGGTATGGACAGGTAAGGATGGTCAGCGTTCAGAAAGAACAGAGTGGCACTCTATAGTCGTCTGGGGAAAGCTTGCTGAGATTTGTAAGGACTATCTTACGACAGGCAGGCAGATATATGTAGAAGGAAGACTCGCTACAAGATCATATACAGATAAAACAGGACAGAAGAGATATAAGACTGAGGTTATTGCTTCTCAGGTTGTTTTCCTTGGCTCTGCTCAGGGAGATCTTCCAAAGACACCGCCGGTGGCAGAAGAGAAACTCAGCCCACAGGAAGACATTGAGATGCCGATTGAGGAAGAGGATGTCCCATTTTGATTTGATTTTAAGGGAGTGGGCAATAATTAATAGAATATTGTATCTGAAACTATTTATTTGTTTTGGCAGATAAAAAACCCAGAATTCTAATGTGGACAGGCATATAAAATGACAGACAGGAATATAAAGGATATAAATTTTGAGTCGATATTTAATACAGCTGGTGTAGCGATCGCTCTGGTGGATAAATCGGGAAATATCATTATCTCCAATCATCAGTTTGATGGTCTCTTCCTTTCAAAGACAGAGATAAAAAATATTATAGAAATACAGGAGGATGGTTATAGAGAGCCTTTTTTAAGGGCGATAGATCTTGCTTATGAAGGGTACGCAGGGGTCCCTTATCCCTTTGCGTTCTGGACATCTGTAGCGGGGGTAAGGAGAAAATATGAAATAACAATATCAAGGCAGGGGGGAACGGATTTTTTTATAATGACTGCATCCGATATAACAAGGAGGGCAGAGGCTTATGATGAACTCAATAGAAGAAATAGAGAGCTTACCTGTCTTTTGAAAATTCACCAATTAACAAGTAGTTCGTTTAATATTGAAGATATCAACAGGGCTACTATTATTGAGAGTTGTAAGATCTTTGATTTCCCTGCAGGTTTTATTCTTCTTCCGGATTCTAAGGATAAACTTAAGATAACCGCTTATTACTCAATAAAGGAGTTAGATAGGAATCAGATATCGAAGATAGAGGAGGCTCTCAATTCTGGCAGGATCATCGCATGGACAAAAGAAAAGTTTAAGACAATACTTATAAATGAAAGGGCTAAGATGGAGATCGCCGAGGACGAAAGATCTCTTTTTGATATACCCGATGTAGCCTCACTTGTATCTGTACCAATCGTTCTCAAGGGAGGGATATCTGGATATATTCTTTTTGGCAGGAGGGAGTCGGATTATCTCTATTTTGATCAGGTATCTGTTCTGGAGACACTGGCTCATCAGATAGGTATTTCAATTCAAAATGCGCTACTCTTTAATAAGTCTGAGCAATTAAAAGAAAATGCAATAAAGCAGAATAAGGGTTTGAATCTTCTATATAAAATTGGCAGGCAATCTCTTGAGATATCTGATATTGATGAACTATTCCTGTCTATCTATGAGGATTTTTTCTCAATTACTGGTTTTGATGGTATCTTTATAATGTTTAAGTCTGAGAGTGGTCTTAGCATAAAACATTATGGTAGACAGGGAAAAAGTAACTGCCACGATGGTGCCTCTGATGATCTGTTTTACAGGTATATAATAGAGAGTTTGGGGAGGGATAATTACAAATTTGTAAGGGATATTTCCTCAGACGAAAGCCTTAATCCTGAACTTGTAAAACATCTATCTTTTTCTGGTGTAAAATCTATTTTTATTACAAAGGCAAAAAGGCAAAACTCTTATTCGGGCATATTCTGCTTTTTTTCAACGCAAAAATATCTTGAGCCTACAGAGGATTTAACTTCTCTTTGGACATCCCTCTATGTACTTCTGGAATCTATATATAAGAATTACGAATATAGAAAGACCCTGGAGGAGAGAGAAAGAGAATTGTCGAGATACTCGCAGAGGCTTATGAGTGTTCAGGATGAGGAGAAGAAGAAAATAGCAAGAGAGATTCATGATTCGCTTGGACAGCTTACTTATGCACTAAAATTGAATATCTTCATGCTGTCTGAAGAAAAAAAACTTACCGCAGATCCAGTAATGTTAAAAATTCAGGATATTATCTGCAGAATGCAGGACGATATTAGAAGGATATCTTATGATCTAAGTCCTCCTACACTTGAAGAGATGGGACTTGTGGCATCTTTGAGATGGCTCGTAGAACATATGAGATCAGATAACTTAAAACTGGATTTAGGTGTTAATCTTCAGGGGGATTTGAAACTGCCTTATTCAACACAGGTGCAGATATTTAGAATAGCCCAGGAGGCCATTACAAATGTGTTGAAGCACGCGGGGGCAAGTGAGGCAAATATTTTTCTCTATGAAAATGAAGATGGGTTTTTTATGGAAATAGTTGATAATGGTAAAGGTTTTTCACTTCAGGAAAAAGGGACATCAGGTATTGGACTTACGGCTATGAAGGAAAGGGCTGTATCTATAGGAGGTATTCTCAGGGTGGAGAGTAACACGGATGTTGGTACGACTGTGCTATTGGAGTTGAGAAAATGAATAAAATTAGAGTTGTTATTTGCGACGATCATGCGATTCTGAGAGAGGGCTTGAGACTTCTGCTCTCAAAACAATCGAACATTGAAGTGGTGGCTGAGGTATCCACGGGAGAGGAGGTCAAAAAGGTTGCCCAGGAAATCAGCCCCGATGTAATAATTATGGATATATCGCTGCCTGATATAAATGGAATTTTAGTTACAAGGCTAATTACTCAGACAGATCCCCGTATTGGCATACTGATTCTTACAATGTACAATGACAAAGAGTATCTCATCTCCTCTCTTAGAGCCGGTGCCAAAGGGTATCTGATTAAAGAAGGAACAATTGAAGAGATGATTCAGGCAATAAATAGTGTCTATAAGCATCAGATATATATTGATAGGAGATTTACAAGCGCAGTGATAAATGAGGCATTGATGCTTCTTAAGGATAAGAATTATAGAGAAAATGATGATATACTCACGCCGAGAGAGAAAGAGGTGCTGATCCTTATTGCCGAGGGGAAGAGCAACAAAGAGATAGCCGCATATCTCAATCTCTCTACCAAGACTGTTGATGTACATCGTTCAAATATTATGCGAAAACTAAATGTGCACGACGCAGTCTCCCTTATAAAGAAGGCAGCCCAGAAAGGCTGGATCACACTAAAATAAATAATACGGAGTTTTAATCATGATAAAAGAGATCATAGAAAAATATGGGAAGAATAATAATTTCATTGTTATCTCTGCCTCTGCGGGAACAGGAAAGACATACAGAATAACAGAGGAGGAAAAGAAACATATTATTGAACACGGCAAGACTGATTTTCTTTCAATTACTTTTACCAATGCTGCAGCAAAAGAGATGAAAGATAGAATTGTTGATGAGATCATGAGGCAGTCCATTGAAGGAAAGACAGAAGATAATATTATTCAGAATATATTAAAGAATTATTCCTATCTTATGATCGGAACAATAGACTCTTTGTGTGTGAGATTATTGAAAGCATATAATGACAAAGTTGACTTACCGTATGAAGTAGAAATAACTTTTGATGATGGTGAACAGAATGAAGAATTGATAGAAGCAACTATTTTCGATTATATCTATAGTTCTGGCTACAGAGACAATGATATGGATAAAAAAATTGAGCCAATAAAAGAGCTTATTTATTTATATAGTAAGGAAAATATCAATTCTAATATACTTGATAATTTATATAATGACATTAATGAATTACAGAAATATTTATTGAATATATCAAAACCGATAAATCTATGTTATAACCTTAACAAAGTAGATTTAAAGAATAATATTGAAATACTTAGGAATTTTTTAGACAATATTTTATTAAAAAGGGAAAATATAAGTCAAAGACCACTGGCATATCTAGAGGATATAAAGAATTTAATATCATCAGAAAAAGAGAATCTCTATAACATTGATTTCAAAACTTATAAAAATATCACAAAAAATAATAAAGAAATTGAAGAAGAGTTTGATGAAATTAACAAAGAGGTTGCTTATATTTTGTTATATAAATATATTGAAAGAAATGCGGTGCTGGCAAAATTATATAGCTTATACATGGAGGGATACAATAAGAAAAAAAGATACTTTAATAAGATCCCATTAAAAAATGTATGTATGGAGCTTAATGATGCAATAAAGGATCCTGGTGAGTTACATATAAGATTGGGGAGAGAAATTAATAGCATATTTATAGACGAGTTTCAGGATACATCCATTGAGCAATTTAATATATTGAGAAATATATTCGATAGTTTATTACGATCATATGGAAGTGTATATGTGGTGGGCGATACAAA
>JBBISZ010000179.1:0-5800 GCA_037441045.1 Deltaproteobacteria bacterium
GAGGTTATATCATATATTAATTTTCTATCAAATGCTTCAAGAATTACCTCTTCCATTGAGGTTACAGGGACAAATTTTACATTCTTTTTAATCTCCTCATAAATCTCCTCAATATCTTTACGATTTTCCGAAGGGATTATTATTCTGTATATCTCGTTTCTATAAGCGGCGAGTGACTTTTCTTTGAGTCCACCGATGGGAAAGATCCTTCCAGTCAGGGTTATCTCTCCTGTCATTGCAGTATCTCCTCTCACCGGTATCTGAAGAATATTAGAAAGAAGGGCTGTTGCAATCGTGATACCTGCCGATGGTCCATCTTTTGGAGTTGCACCTTCAGGAACATGGATATGATAATCACGGTTGTTTATATCTGATATATTTATTCCAAAATGCTCTGCAATAGATTTGATATAACTGAATGCTGCCTGAGCAGATTCCTTCATTACTTCTCCAAGCTTTCCTGTAATTGTAATATTGCCTTTGCCAGGAAAGGAAATTACCTCAATTCTCAGTAATTCTCCGCCCGATGCTGTCCATGCCAGACCGTTTGCAACCCCTGGAGGCAAAATAACCTGTTTTAGTTCTCTGGTATATCTGGGAACTCCAAGGTATTGTTTTAGATTGGTCGGGAGTATCTCAAAAACTGTATCCAGTGAATCTTTAACACCTTTTTTGACTATCTCTCGGGCGATCTTGTGCATAATGTTCCCGATTTCACGTTCCAGATTTCTTACCCCTGCCTCTCTTGTATAGAGGTGTATAATATCACTAATGGTTTCATCTTTTATCTCTATTTTGAATTTTTCAAGCCCATTGAATTTTATCTGCCTCGGGATAAGGAATTGTCTGGATATATTAAGTTTTTCATAATCAGTATAGCCAGGAATCCTGATTACCTCCATCCTGTCTAATAGCGGTCCGGGTATCGACTCCATATTATTTGCAGTTGTAATAAATAGTACCTTTGAAAGGTCGTAACTCAGGTCCAGATAATGATCATTGAAGGAATTATTTTGTTCAGGGTCTAATACCTCCAGCAAAGCTGCGGCTGGATCTCCCTTATAATCACTCGCAAGTTTGTCAATCTCATCAATCATAAATACAGGATTTATGGTTTTTGACTTTTTCATTGCAGATATTATTTTGCCGGGGAGTGCTCCAATATATGTTCTTCTATGTCCTCTGATTTCTGCCTCGTCCCTGACACCTCCAAGAGATATTCTTACAAAGTTTCTACCTGTCGCCCTTGCTATAGATTTGCCAAGAGATGTCTTACCCACACCTGGAGGACCCACGAGACATAGGATTGGCATCTTTGGATTTTCACTGAGTTGTCTTACTGCCAGGTAGTCAAGGATCTTTTCTTTGACAATATCAAGTCCATAGTGATCTTCATCCAGGATTCTCTTAGCCTCGTCAATGTCTTTCTTTTCTTCCGATTGTTCAGTAAAGGGAAGTGATATCAGAAGGTCCAGATAATTCCTCACAACAGTCGCCTCTGCAGAAGATGGTGGCATCATTCTAAATCGAGCCAGTTCCTTCTCTGCCTTTTCCCTTGCCTCAGGTGTAAACGATTTTTCCTTAATAATCTTTTCAAGTTCAGATATCTCAGCCTTAAAATCGTCCTGTACACCCAATTCCTTATTTATGACATCTATCTGTTCTCTCAGGTAATATTCTCGCTGGTTCTTCTCGATCTGTTTCTTTACCTGATTTCTGATCTTTCTTTCTATGTTAATAATATCAATCTCTGATTCAATGATCTCATATAATTTTTTTAATCGATTGGTTAATTCTGGCTCGTCGATAAGAAATTGTTTGTCTTTAATGTTTTTTATATTGATGGAATTCGCAATAAGATAGAGCACTCTTTCTGGATTTGCCTCAAACATCGCCTGTGTAGGAATTTCTGATCTGGTCTTCTCAAGTAGAGATGCATATTCAGTATAACTCTTACGAATGAGGTCTATAAGGGCAATATCATCTTCTGTTAGTCTTCCATCATAAGGAGGTATCTCCACTATATCACAGGACCAGAATTGATCCAGTTCGAGGTGTGTAATTTTGCACCTTCTCAATGCCTCGACGACCAGTTTTATAGTCTGTTCGGCGGTTCTGGAGATGTTCAGAATATTTCCTATTACTCCTATTGGCTGAATTACCTCAAGGGAAGGTTCATCATCTTCAGGATTTTTCTGAACAGATAATACAATCTTGTTTCTATCTATAGGATTGTTTTTGCTTGCCTCAAGAGATTCTATTGATGGCTTTCTGCCAACCAGAATTGATACAGTCGTATATGGAAGTACTACAAGATCTCTTAACGGTATAAACGGAATCCCTGTAGGGGATTTAATAATTTTATCAGACACCTTTTACATCTCTCCTGTTTAAAATTTCAATTGGGAAACCACCATTTTTAATTATTTCTTCATCTATAGTGATGGTTTTTATGCCCTTCAAAGAGGGCAGATAATACATAGTTTCAAGCAAAGCCTTCTCTATGATGGCTCGTAAGCCACGTGCCCCTGTACCCTTTTTTATTGATACCCTTGCAATCTCTTTTAATGCCTTCTCTGTAAATCTCAGGGATATATTTTCAGCCTCAAATAATCTACTATACTGTTTAATAATTGCATCTTTGGGTTTTGTGAGAACATCTATAAGTGCATTCTCATCCAGATCGTCAACAGTGGCTACTACAGGTAGTCTCCCTATTAATTCAGGTATAAGTCCGTATTTTAACAGGTCTTCATTTGTAATATGTTTGAGAATATCCCCAACTCTTGTGCTCTTCTTTGAGATTATTTTTGCCCCAAAGCCTGCTGCACTGTTTGTAAGTCTTCTCGAAATAATGTTTTCAATCCCTGCAAAGGCTCCACCACAAATAAACAGTATGTTTGTTGTATCTACCTGTATAAAATCATCCTGCGGGTGTTTTCTCCCACCTTTGGGTGGAACGTTGGCTACTGTCCCTTCCAGCATTCTAAGAAGCGCCTGCTGCACCCCTTCTCCCGAGACATCACGGGTTATGGATGGTGAATCAACCTTACTTGCAATTTTGTCAATTTCGTCAATATATACAATTCCTCGCTCAGCCTTTTTAACATCGTCATTTGACTTAAGGAGCAGGGCGTGAATAATATTCTCTACATCATCACCAACATAGCCGGCCTCCGTAAGGGTGGTGGCATCGGCGATAGCAAAAGGAACTTTCAGTATTCTGGCAATTGTTTCAGCAAGTAATGTCTTACCACATCCGGTTGGTCCTATTATTAATATATTGCTTTTTTGAAATTCCACATCTGGATCTTTTTCAGAATCTGTCTGATTTATGCGTCTGTAGTGATTGTGAACTGCAACTGACAGAATCTTCTTTGCCCGTTCCTGTCCTATAACATATTCATCCAGAATACTCTTTATTTCACCTGGAGTAGGAATTACAGAATTGTCTTCAATGTCTGAATATGGGTCGTAATCATCAATTATCAATTCGCATTTCTGAATGCATTCATCACATATACTTACACCTGGTCCTGACACGAGTTTCCTGACCTCTATATCTGACTTTCCACAGAATGAGCAGAATTCCATATGTTCATTTTTCCTGTCTGCCAAGGATCACCTCATCATTTAGATGCCTTTCTTGTTGTATAGATGCTATCAATCAACCTGTATGCAAGTGCCTCCTCTGCATTCATAAAATAATCACGCTCCGTGTCTTTTTCAACCTTTGAGATATCAACCCCTGTATGTTTTGAGATAATCTTGTTAAGAACAGCTCTGGTCTTTATTATTTCACGGGCATGTATTTCTATATCTGTTGCCTGACCCTGAACTCCGCCTATTGGTTGATGAATGAGAATTCTACTATTTGGTAGAGAGAGTCTTTTTCCATGTGTGCCAGAACATAACAAAATAGCTGCCATGGATGCTGCCTGCCCGATACATATTGTACTGATATCCGGTTTAACATACTGCATTGTATCGTATATTGCAAGACCTGCTGTAACTGAGCCACCGGGACTATTTATATAAAGATAGATGTCCTTATCAGGGTCTTCCGATTCAAGGAAAAGTATCTGAGCGATAATGACATTTGCTACATCGTCATCAATAGGTCCGCCCAGAAATATAACTCTATCTTTTAAGAGCCTTGAAAAAATATCGTATGATCGTTCGCCCTTCTGTGTCTGTTCAATTACAAATGGTATCAGTGATGACATATTCTTCTCCTGTTATTGTTCAATAGTTATTTTTGCCTCATTAATAAGGAAATCCTTTATTTTGGACATCTTGAGATCCTCTTTCAGATTGGGGATAAGATTATTTTTTTCGTAATAAGCCTTGACTTTTATAACATTTTCTCCGGTTTCATCTGATATTTTTTTGAAATGGGCTTCAACATCATTATCGTCAACATCTATACCTTCCAACCTTCCTATTGCCTCCATAATTAGGTACTTTTGAATCTCATAAGTAATACTTTCTCTTGATGAATTGACAAGTGCATCATGCTCTTCTTTAGAAAATTTGCGATTTGACGAGTGCTCCATATCATGTACATAGTTCTCGACAGCTCTTTCGACCATTGATGGCGGAATAGGGAATGGGTTTCTGGCAATAATCTCCTTTATAATATTCTCAAATCTGGATTCTTTTTCTGCATTCTCCTTCCTCTCCTTTATCTTCTGCTGGATATCTTTTTTTAAGGCATCAACTGATTCCATCTGCAGGGTGTTTTTTACAAATTCATCATTGACTTCAGGCCTTTCTATCTTTCTGATCTCTTCAATTTTGACCTTCATTTTCTCTTCGGATTCCTCACTCACCTTAAGTTCAACCTCCTCATTCAATTTTTTCCCAATGAGTGCATCAATTATAAATTTTTTGGTCTTCTTATTATTAAGTTCAAGATATATAGGTTTGTTTACCATTTTGGAATCTTTGTGTGATACAACAACCAACTTTACATAATTATTCTCTTCTACCACATCTTTGTCAGGGGGAAGTAATCTGGCATATTTATCAATTATTTCATCAATGATAGAATTGACCTCTTCATCAGTTACAGATGTCTCCTTCCCCTTAACCTCAATCCCTCTATAATTTGATGGGGCAATCAGTGGTTTTACCTCAAATTTAAATTCATATCTGAGGTTCTCACCATTAAAACTGTGATCAGAATGAATTCTTGAGACAATATCAATCTTGTTTTCCTCAAGGTACTCTTCAATAAATTCCTTTTCAATTCTGTGAATTACCTCCTCTTTAATATTCTCTCCATAAAGTCTTTCTATAATTGATCTTGGTGCCTTCCCAGGTCTGAACCCCTTTATTGTAGCATTCTTGATTATATCCTTGTATGTCTTTTCAATCTCATTTTTGAAATAGTTGTTATCTATTTCAACAGTGAGTTTCTTCTCAGTCTGACTGATGTCTTCAAGTTTTATTTCTTTTGTTTGTATTTTCATATACACTCCTTTTTTAAATTTACTAATAAATGCGAGAGGGGGGAGTTGAACCCCCACGGTTTCCCGCCAGATCCTAAGTCTGGTGCGTCTGCCAGTTCCGCCACTCTCGCACAACCTCTTTTTATGCGCGCCCGGCCCGACTCGAACGGGCGGCCTTCGGATTCGAAGTCCGACGCTCTATCCAGTTGAGCTACGGGCGCAACAACGAGCCTGAATAAATAGATGTAATTTTGGACATTGTCAACTTTTTAGAGCCTTACCTGTATGTTAATACATCTGTCCAAAATAAATTTTGCAATTAATCCTTAAAATTTAATTTTTTTATT
>JBBISZ010000180.1:0-5719 GCA_037441045.1 Deltaproteobacteria bacterium
CAAATACAGTCAGACTGGATAGTACATTTAGTTCAAATATGAGTTCTTTACATTTCATCAGGGCGATTGACGGATCTGTAGCAGGTGTAATATATACCTCTGACAATGATACGAGTATTATATATGAAACATCAAAATTACCCAATCATCTTGATTACTCGAAATCGTACAGGCTTTATACAATGGGTAAGGGATTTAGAGATTATGCCTATACGATTAAGACCACAAACGGAAATTATATTAAAGGAATTCATTATGTAGAATTTACCACATCAGAAGAGACAACTGTAAAGTTTAATCCAGTTGACTGGTCCAGTTCAAACAATGAAATTAATGATCCAATGCTCTTTGTAGCAATCTTTTCAAGACCCGTGGATATCTCTTCAGTAGATGATAATTCTTTCTATGTAATGCAGGGAATCGAAAAACTTACGGCACTTCATGCATATTTTTCTGATTTCCCGAATATTGTTACCTTAATTCCTGTTCCGGCATTCAAAACAGGTAGTAATGCCGATTTCTTTTTAACACAGGACATAAGAGATTTTAGAGGTAATCCGCTCGGAAAAGTATGGAAGGGCTCACTTCTGGTTTCATCTGCCCCTGGAGGTGCTGCCCTCACACTTGAGAATCCATCATCAATTTCTCCTGCATCAGGTTCTACTATTAAGGCAAATGCGGCTTTTACACTCAGATGGATATCTGCTGGTGGCAATTTCAGGGATCTGCTCCTGCCCACATCTTTTAATAACTCGTCAATTAAACTCAGGAATAATTCAGATGGTTCTTATGTACTTGTGGATACAGAACTTGTTCCTGGTGGAAATAGCGGAGATCAGATTATTATTAAGCCTCGAGAGAGACTCAAAGGAGGCGTGTCTTACACTCTCACAGTGGATATGGGGAAATGTGCAAATCTGTATAGACTACCTGGGTCTGGAACTCTTACCTACAATTACACAGTTGAGAACACTCCACCGAGTATACTTGCTGCTGGTCCCACTGGCTCTTCAAATTCTGCAATGTCAAAAATCTGGATTACATTTGATGAGGAAATAAATCCAGATAGTATAAATACTACTACTATTATTGTACAGAATCTTTCGACAATGCAGCAGATATCGGGTGTCTATTCACAACTGTATGACTCAACGACTTCAAGATGGATTGTCTACTTTACTCCATCAACTCCACTTAGATCCAATCTTGCGGGATATCAGGTGACTGTAAAATCAGGTGCATCAGGTGTAAAGGATGCAGGTGGAACAGCCCTTGCCGCTGATTATGTTTATACATTCTTTGTAGATAATATTGCACCGACACTGGTTAGTATAGCACCACCAAATGGTTCATTAGAAGTTCCAGTAGGCCAGATTATTGTCATTAATTTCAGCGAGCCTGTAGATCCTGCAACAATATATGGTGCTGATGAGAATGGAACTGGTAGTCTGAATGTGTTTTATCGTTCTGCATGTTCAACAGGCAAGCAAAGTTATGGATGTATCAAGATCTCCGGAGATTTCCAATCTGTCAGATTTATCCCTGTTGCTCCATATTACCTTATAGGAGATAGAGATGCTTATTATATAGACTTAAACGAGACAATAATTACAGACTTTGCAGGGAATGTAATGAATGCCACGGATGTTGCGCCTGTATCTACATTTGATACTGAATCTTCTCTACCAGTTCTTGACTGTGTGTCTGTTCCCGCAATCAGTTCTCAACCTCTTACATTATCATTCAATGAGCTGGTAGATTATACTGCGCCTGGTGCAATAACTGTATTTAATGTCACGGATGGAAGTAATGTAAATATAGATATAACCGGTACCAATGGTGTGGATGGCTATATCGTAAATGTTACACCCTCCTTTGCGGGTAGCTGGAATAGCGGTGATTATGGTTATATTGTAACTACGGATGTTGTTGACATGAGTGGAAATCATCTGTTGAGATATTATAACGGTTATTTCACAATCCCGTAGTTTATCTTTTGATCAGGTACTGATTTTTATATGGAGGCACAAAATTTTGTGCCTCTTTTTTCTATTTTTTAGACCTCAATTTTTCATTTTATAAAAGAATGGGTTATATAATTATGTCCTGATGGTAACAATTATTATCTGTAAAAGTATCTGGCACCTGAAGCAGCAGGTTTATTAATATATCTCTATCAGAATAAATTTTGAAAAAGCAGATAGATTAAAGAAAATTGTACCTGGCACCTATAATAGGTTGCATTTGTAGTTTTTCTATTTTTTCAAATGATATCAACAAGTTAAAACAGGATAGGGCAGGGCAAACTACCTGGCACTTTTCAATTTATGCCTTAAGTTTACACCTGATTGGATTGCATGGTTCAGGGCTTGTGAAAGTTGGGTCATAGGTATAGGTATATGGTGTATTATTTTCTTACAATTATTATAAAATGCGGATACCAGAGTTTTGGGATATTTATAATACTATATTTTACTTCTAATCTATTGAATATTTCTGAGTAAAATTCTGTGCTCTTAAAAAATATTCTTTCTGAAGGTGTTATTTTGAATATTTTTACAGAGATATATTCCTGTATATAAACCAGATGGTTAAGCCTTTTCCTGTCTACATCCTTTATAATAATTAGTCCTCCATCTTTTAGAATTTCATATGCATCCTTTATAAAACTCTCAACTGAAGAATCTTCAAACAGGTATAGCAAATCCGATATAACAATACAGTCAAATCTCTCATTATTGTTTGCGAAATGCTTTACAACATTCATTGCATTTTCAGGAATAAAATTAAAGAATGGAAATCTCTTTTGAAGATTCTTAATCCTGCTCTCTTTTATATCCACGCCTGTGTATTTTATGTTTTTCTTAGTTTTCAACAGATCTTCAGCAATAATACCGTGTCCGCAACCGATATCCAGAATATCCGAGTTGTTTGGGATTAATTCTACAATTATCTCAATGGGGGCAGTCAATCTTCTGATAATTTTATAAATGAAAAGAGGTATCTCCATTAAGAAATATCTTTATTTTAGTTTGATTTATATGGCAATCAAATAAATTAGAAAGTTTTTGAAATCTGTAAAATTTGTGTTACTAAACATATATTAAATTTGAGGATTAAGACCTGATTTTTGAGTCAATTTAGATGTTCTCTTTAGATATTAATAATAAAAAGACATTTTTCGTTTTAATTATCGCACTGATAATCTTTGCTCTGTTTTTAAGAGTTGTTCCACCGCTCGATAAACATGGACTCAATGGAATGGAGATAGATTATATATTCTGGGCGAAGAATCTAAGCGGTTATGATTTTCTTGTAAATTGTGTTGCCAACCATCATGGATTTCTCTCACCGCTACTGTTAAAACTATGGTTGAGTTTACCAATTATTAAAAATATAGATTTTCATACCCGTCTTCTCTCCCTTATCTTCTTTGTACTCCTTCTGCTATCTATTTACAAGTTTAGACCTGAGTGGATTGACAATAAAATTCTCCTGCTTTCTATGTTTTTTATCTCAATAAATGGGATGATGATAGCCTTTTCCAGGAATGCCAGACTCCTGCCTCTGTTTGCCCTGCTTATATATCTCTCAATTGTATTTTTCAACAGGAATATCAAAGAAACAAAGTTAACAAATGCAATATTATTATTCATATTTTCATTTCTGTCTCTAATAAATCATCCATTATCATTATTGTTTTTAGGAGGGGTTTTGTTTTCCGCTATTGTTTTATACGGTCTTAACAGGAAGATAATTAAATCATCTCTTCCTCTTCTTTTTTCCTTTGTTTTTTATCTGCCTCTTTTGATCTGGTATTTTCAGTGGGGAAAGGTTGAAGAGGAACTCTTAAGATTAGATAAAAAGATTATTTCAAAATGGTTTGTATGGCTTTTTGATGATATTGATACAATATTTATTCTCATAGTTCCTCTGTTCTTCGTAAATATTAGTGATAGTCTGAATAAATTTAAGGAAGCGGTAAAATCTGATATTGTTAAGTTTTTTACATTGATCCTTCTATCAGGATTTTTAATTATAGTGATTATCTCTATTTTTGTACCACTTACAAGAACATATTACATAATTCCTCTGATTATATTGTCGTCCTTTCTTGGTGCGTCTTATGTATCTCTTTTTAAGAGAAAGGTTGTTATAATGATTCTGGTAGTCATTTCGTTAAAAGCAATTGTTTCTTATTCTTTTCTGGAAAAAACAGTTAGAATATTCCCTTCTTCATACGGAGTGGAAAAAGAACTGATGATTAATTTTAGAGAGAGTAATGGATATAAAAATCTTGAGAAAAATGGCACACTGTTTATAAATATTCCATTATTAAACACACGAGTTTTTAATTTTTATAAGTTACCTGAAGAAAAATATTTTCCATTCCCGAACAGGTTTGGTTATATAGAAGAACTTATAAATTATGAGAATCTAAAAAAACTATCTACCAATTATAATGCAGTTGTTATTCTCTGGAACAGTTGCGAGAGACTGATGACTTCTTCACATAAATTATTATGTGAAAAGAATATGAAGATCATAAAGGATATATATGGTGAGCCTGAGATTTTGAAGATATTAAAAGATATAAGGGGTAATGAAGTAAAAATTCTATTTTTCAAAAAAAGCAATAATTTAATTTAGTAAGCTTTTTGTTGAGCAATGTAATAATTAAAAGTAATCAAAAGTTCGTATATAAACATCCATTAATAACTCAAAAAGCCATCTATTATATAAAATAAGTCGGGTGATTTATCAGTTCTGGCTTTCTATTGTTTCAGACAGATTTCTGGCTTTTATTATAATATTATTCAGACCCCTATCTTCTGGAAGGATTGAATGGGAGTTAATTATGTATATGTATTTAATAGGTGTTTTTAAGGAATTGAGGATAAGGTCCCGATTGGAAAAGTATAATGGTTGGGCATATCTGGTTATGGTAATCCTATGGTCAAGTATTTCATTGTTTGTAAGATTTATGTTCATTTTGCCTAATTCTGTCATTACATATTGAAATATTTCAGTCTCATCTTTAGTAAGTAATGAGTGTTTTTCTGGTAAATAAATTGAGATATATGTAAAGAAGCCTGCTGAATTGTATTTAACAAAGTTTGACTGGGATATAATTCCTGTCAGACCTATATTTCTATCAGCGATATTGACCCAGTAAAAATCTGTGAGATTCTTTTTTGTATAAAGGAGGGTAGTAATATTGGACATGTATTTCAGTTTTTTAATTTTATCTGCATATTCCGGGTTAAGTTGATAGATCAGAGAAGAGATCTCATCCGGTGGGATTGTAAATATTATCCTGTCAAATTCCTCCTCTTTTCCATTGATTTTTACAATAAAATGGTTGTTTGATTTTATAATTTTTTCAACTGAAGAATCTGTTTGTATTGTACAACTATTATTTTTTAAATTTTCCACTATTCTATCTAAAAACAGATCAAATGAACCGGACAAATAGCCCAATCGTTCACTCAAAAAGATTCTGGAACGGCCCCGCTTCTTTAACTTTCTCAAAAACCATTCGGGATTTACTGAGTCTGCAAAGTCTCTGAATTTGTTTACGAGCATATCTTCTATAAATCTGCTGTATATGGTTTCTCCAAAATAACCTCTCAGCGAGGATGCACTTGATATGGGGCATGCGAGTTTATATATCAAATTGAGCCTTTCTGGTATATTGAGAAATTCAAGTTTGAGATAA
>JBBISZ010000181.1:0-5673 GCA_037441045.1 Deltaproteobacteria bacterium
ATGTCTCTGAGATTGTCTCAAGAATATGTGGTATTTGTTCTATTGGACATACAACAGCCTCTATCAGAGCAACAGAGGATGCATTTGGGTATAAACCGACAGAACAGACACTTGTGCTTAGAAAATTGTTGCTTGATGGTGAGACACTCCAGTCACATATACTTCACACTTATTTTCTGGCTGCACCTGATTTCCTTGGTGCAAAATCTGTATTTGCGATAATTCCAACACATCTGGAAGTTGCAAAGATGGCATTGAGACTCAAGAGGATTGCAAATGACCTCTGTGACCTGATCGGCGGAAGGACAATTCACCCAATTAGAGAGGTTGTAGGTGGATTTACAAAACTACCTACAGTGTCAGAACTCAAGCAACTTAAGAAGACACTTGAAGAGGAGGCGCTACCACTTCTCGATAAGACAGTTGATGTATTTGCATCTCTTGCCCCAAAGATACCTGATTTTACGAGAGAGACCGAGTATATGGGGCTCGTAAGAGATGATGAGTATGCCTTCTATGATGGAGATCTTGCAACTACGGATGCTGGCAGGACTGATATTCACAATTATAAAAACTGGACAAATGAATATGTAGTACCTCATTCATCTGCAAAGTGGACAAAGAATAAGAGAGAATCTCTCATGGTAGGTGCACTTGCCAGATTTAATCTCAATCATAAATTGTTGCTTCCGAGAGCAAAGAAGGCTATTGAGAAACTTGGTCTTAAGGCTATCAACTACAATCCTTTTATGAACAATATTGCACAGGTTGTTGAATCGGTACATGCTGTTGAAGATGCACTAATTCAGATTGACAGATTGCTCACAAAAGGGATCAAGGATGAAAAGGTAGATCCAATGCCACTTAAAGAATGCCATGGAGTAGGTGCGGTTGAAGTTCCAAGAGGTATTCTCATACATGATTACACTTATGATCGTACAGGTCATATTGTTGAGGCAAACTGTATTATTCCTACAAACCAGAATTGTGCAAACATTGAATATGATATGAAGGCGCTTGTTCCACAGATAATGAATAAACCTCAGGAGGAGGTGCAACTCCTTCTTGAGATGCTCGTGAGAGCCTATGACCCGTGCATAAGCTGTTCCGTACATATGGTGAAGGTAAACTTTAAGTAATTAAGATACGAACTTTTATGATTTATTAAGGGCAGGATTATATCCTGCCTTTTTTATTTTTTAAGCATCTGGCAAAGTTTTTATAATGAAAAAATTTATTTTGGATAGATATGATCTCCAGGTTATTTTGACTACGATTTAACTGTATATCTATAAAACGAGGTAATCATGTAATATCTCAATATCCAGGGAACTGGTAGCACGAAAATGTAAAAAATTGCATTATATTTATTTAATTTCGTCTTGACAGGTAGCACGAAATTATGTATGTAGCACTTTTTGAGGAGGAGTGCTATGAATAGATTGTTTTTTCTCGGAGTATTTTTTGTTATTTCAGTACTTTCATACAGCCATCTCTGGCTTGAAGAGGATGGGAAAGAGTTAAAGTTGTTGTATGGGCATAAGCATTCATCTCATGAAGGCGCTTCTATTATGGAGTACAAGCCTGAATATGTGCTGGATATCAGGTGCCTCAAAAATGGAAAAATTGAAAAAATCTCGTTTGAAAGAAAATATCCTGTGTCTGTTTATAATGATTGCGATGTTTACTATGTATTATTCAGTTCCGGTTACTGGACAAAGACTGTCTATGGGGCAAAGAATATTTCAAAAGAAGGCCAGAGTCAGGTTTTGAAGAGCTGGCAATCATTTGAGTCTGTAAAATATATTAAAAAATACTCAGAAAGACTGAAAAGCCCGTTGTCTGAGGATCTTGAAATAGTCTTGCTTACTGATACAGAGAAGGTAAAGAGTGGAGACAAGTTGCGTCTTCAGGTCTTTTACAAAGGTAAGCCTGCAAAAGATGTGGTTATTGCATATAAGGATAAACCTCGCGGAACAACAGACGAAGAAGGGAAAATAAATATCACGGTCAAAGAAAAGGGGTTTCAGATTATCTCAGCAACACTTACTGAAAAAGGGGATGGGATAAAGTGTGATGAGATTATCAGGACTGCAAATCTGAATTTTATTGTTAAGGAGTAGTTTGCAATGAATAGATATTTATTGATTGTCTTTCTTTTATTTTCTGCTGTTGCCCGTGCCCATGATGTGCATTATTCTATTTCTCAAAATCAGGCGTATATCGTTGATATCTATTATGCTGATGGCACAAAGTTTGCCTATGAATCGTATGAGATTTATAAGCCCAATGATACAAAGACTGCTTATCAGGTTGGGCGGACCAATGCGTCAGGCAGGATTGCATTTGTCCCTGATAGTGAAGGTAAATGGTTGATAAAGGCATTTTCTGACGATGGACATGGTGTGAGTTTTGATGTGAATGTGGAAAAAACTCTGGTGCTCAGGGAGAAAAGGGTGGACTTTTTTGAGCGATTTTCAAAACCTGTTTTTGGACTCGGTATAATTTTGATAATTTTTGCTGTAATAAACCTATTTGCTGGAAAAAAGAAAAGAGTGGAAGGTTCTAATAACAATTAAAAGGAGGAAAATATTTATGGCAAGATCAATTTTATTTTTTTCCCTATCTGCTTTTTTGGTTCTGCTTGTTCCATCTATACTTTATGCACATCATGGTGTTGCAGCGGTTGGGACAGCGGGACTTGAAGGACCGGGTGCACCGATTGAGACATCCACATCGCAGACAATACCAGAAAAATCTGTTCTTTTTTATTACAAACTTGATTATGCTGACTTTAAGTTGTTAAACGATACCAGAGATGATGAAGGTGATTACAGTACATTTATGATGTTTGGGGCTGGATATGGAATTACATCATACTTATCTTTATATCTCTTCGCACCATTTAATGTAAAGACCGTTGAAGATAATTCATACAATACAGCAGGTTTTGCTGATCCTTCTCTCTTTTTTACTCTCAGCTTCAAGTATGATGAAGGATTCAAATTGACTCCAAAAAATGAGAGTCTGGATGATATGATGGACTGGCACTTCGGCTTATATGGAGGTGTGTCTCTGCCTACAGGCTACGCAAATATCGCTGATAAGGATGGAAATATAGACCCCGGGAAATCTCTTGGATTTGGAAAGCCAAGTGTCTCTGCTGGATTTGCTACTAATAAAGGGTTTATGGAAAGATATACTTATGTGCTGGATATAAGTTATATAAAATTTTTTGAGAATGAATATAAAGATGGAACAAAGCTTGAATTTGGTGCTGAATTCAGGGTGAATACTGCTCTCAATTACAGGCTTTTTACTCTTTCAGAGCAGAAGATGAGACTTGATTTGAATCTTGAGGGTACATATCTAAATCTGGGAAGAGACATCGAAAATGGTAATGGGGCGGAAGCTACGGGTGGACATATCTTTTATCTGATGCCTGGTTTGAGGTTCTATGTAAAGAATGTAAGTATGGGGCTTGGAGCAAAATTCCCTGTCTATACTATACTCAATGAGGCAGATGAGCAGCAGGGTGCAGAGGGGAAGGAAAATGTTAGAATAGTATTTACCTTCTCCACGCTCCTGTAAGGATTTTATATGCATATACCTGATGGATTCATCTCTCCAAAGGTATATATCCCTGCATATGCCATTTCCTGTGGGTTGTGGGTGGTTGCTCTGAGCAGATTAAAAAAAGTCTTAAGCAGCGAGGCACTACCTTTTTTAAGTGCTGTTACTGCCTATTCATTTGTCCTTATGATGGTGGTAGTACCGCTTCCAGGTGGAACGACTGCTCACGCCCTCGGAATTGGCCCGTTAACAGTGTTATTTGGGCCGATGATCTCTTTCTTGTGCGTAAGTCTTGTCCTTTTTATTCAGGCACTATTTTTTGGCAACGGTGGAATTACCACTCTACCTGTTAATGCCCTGGCAATAGGATTTGCAGGAAGTTATGTACTGTATTTCTTTTATAAACTGATGGGAAACCATAAGAAATCTGGTATTGTTATCTCTTCTTTTGTAGCCGTCATTGTCGCTGCACTTATCCTCGCAGTTGTCCTTGGGATTCAACCAATTATTGCCTCAGATGAAAATGGGAAGCCATTATTTTTTCCATTTGGGATTGAGGTTACAATTCCTGCCATGTTAATCCCTCATATAATTGTAGGAATTGCCGAGGGGATTCTCTCGCTGATGGCAATTGTGACTATCAAGAGATTTGATAAGGAGAGATTGTTTTGATAGATAGAATTAAACTTTTGATTTACATTGCCCTAATTTTATTTCTTACTACGATTAACAATATGATTATATACTTGATAGTATTGGCGGTTATGGTTCTGCTGAAACCATTGTTTTTTATTAAATCGGCAAAAAAAGTTGCATTGAGCATTATAATCTTCAATGGGGTTATTTCTGTTTCATACGCTATCTATTCAGCAATATTTTTTCAACTGGATTCAAATTATCTCATACTTATTAATTTGAGAGTTTTTACGATCGCATATTCAACATTTTTCTTTGTCAGGAATGTAAATCTGTTTAAGGCTCTGTCTTTTTCAAAGACTTTATCATTTTTACTTGCTCTTACTTACAGCCAGGTTATCAACTATATCAATATTTTTTATAACCTTAAAGATGCATATAAAAGCAGAATCATTAGAGAAAAAGAGAATAAATATCCAGAATTGTTGTCAGTCGCAGCTATCAATCTATTCTTTACTAAATCAATTGTAAATGCTAAAGAGATCTCTCTTGCACTCAGATCAAGAGGTCTTTTTGATGTTGAGTCTAAATAAAATTTCTTATGAATATAATGGAACGAAAGTACTTTCTGATATAACTTTTACAGCAAAAGAGGGTGAACGGATTGTTCTTCTGGGCTCTAACGGGTCAGGGAAAACAACCATCTTGAAGATTCTGGATGCCTTATTGTTTGCAAAATCGGGGGAATATGTTTTTGAAGGCAGACGAATTGTAAAAGAGTATTTCAGGGATAAGAATGCCTCATCCGAATTTAGAAGGTCTGTTGTAATGTTGTTTCAGTCCCCGGATGTAATGCTATTTAATCCTACTGTCTTCGATGAGATAGCCTTTGGACTCAGACAGATTGGAAAATCTCAAGGCGAAATAAAGGATGTAGTAAATTACTGGGCAGACAGATTACATTTGAGAAAGTATCTTGATATTCCGCCATTTGAACTGAGTGGCGGTGAGAGGCAAAAAGTGGCAATTGCCTCAATCCTGTCGATAAATCCAGGATTGATACTTCTTGATGAGCCGATGGCAAATCTTGATCCGAGGAGTCAGGGTGAACTGATAGATCTTCTATATGAAATGCCGGTAACATCAATTATAAGCACACACAACCTGAATATGGCTTTAGAACTTGGAGAAAGGGCACTTGTGCTGAATGAAGAACACAAATTGATTTATGATGGGTTGATTGATGATTTATTGACAAATGAGGAGATTCTAATAAAAGCAAATCTTGTTCACTCTCATCGCCATAAACACAAAGATGTGGATCACTCACATTATCACGGGCATTAATTTATAACAAAAATCACATCTGTCCAGAATAAATTTTGCAAAGGGAAGCCTCAATCAGTTAAATATCTTATGATATAAACCTTTCTGAAAGGAGGCTTCTGATAAATAAATTTATCA
>JBBISZ010000182.1:0-5669 GCA_037441045.1 Deltaproteobacteria bacterium
CCAGTAGAAGATCCAGATCTTTAAGCTGTGTGAGTTCCTGATTGATCTCCAGAAGCTCTCTTGTCTTTAAGTTTGAATCGTTCATAGATTGACATTATCTACAGTAATTTGAATAAAGCAATAAAAAACAGAAATAAAAGTTTCACCTGTTGACAGCAACTTAAATATAATATAATTTATATATATTCTATCTATACAGGGAGAATGTAAGTTATGAAAAAACTTATCTTAAACTTTTTATTGGTTTTGCTTATTAGTATTGTATCTATAAATATTTTTGCTGCAGATTTTTCTACACAGATAAGGAGGGTATCGGAATTATATGACAATATGGAGTATGAGAAGTGCTTAAAACAGATTTCTGAACTTGAAGGGTACAAATTCAGTATGAAAAAAGAAGAACTTATTGAAATATTCAAATACAAGGCATTTATTTATATTCTATCTGACAGAAAAGCACTTGCTGAAAGTGTTATAAAAGATATATATGAATTGGATCCCTCTTTTACCCTTTCACCTTCAATATCTCCTAAATTGCGTGAACCATTTGCGCGAATAAAGAAGGGTCTGAAAAAGGAGGAGAAGGCTGAGTCAAATGCGAGGGTTATTGAGGCAAAGCCGGTAGATAATTTGAAGACAGGATCAAATCTGACAACCTTGCAAAAGGCGGAAGTAAAGAGAGAAGAGAATTTTTTTAAGAAGAATATTATTCCGCTGAGTCTCACAGGCGGTGGATTATTGTTGTTTGTGCCAGGACTTGTGGTTAGACTGAATGCAGCCTCTGATGCATCCGATTACCGAAGTAAGCTTGAAAAGGCGCCAAGAGATGAACTGGGAAACATTATCGGAATAACTAAGGAGGAGGCGAAGAGCAAGCAGAATGACATTGACAGTAAGGTGATGATCGGAAATACATTGATTATTCTTGGATCATCAGCAATTGTGGGAGGGGCAGCGAGCTATTTTATATTACCGGCACTCAAAAAGAAGGATAGTGGAAAGGTTTCATTATATTACGATGGTAGAGAATTCTTGTTGTCTGGTTCACTTGAATTTTAATAGTGAGGGAAAGAGATGAGTAAGATAAGTTTGTTTTATGTTGTTTTTGCTATGTTATTTATTTTTGCCTGTTCGGAGGACATAGGGGTAAATGATTTCAAATATCAATGTAATAGTGATAATGAGTGTGGGGCAGGCTATGTTTGTGATAAGTCAAAGGGCTGCATAAAGAAGGAGAGTAAGGATACAGGGACAGATGCAGGAGTAGATGTGGAATTGGATGTGCAGGATGTTTCGGATGCTCTGGATGTATCTGATATATCGGATGTTGAAGATATCCTTGATGTTGAGGAGGTGGGAATTGATATTGAGGATTCTGGAGTTGAAGCAGGAGATGTAGCAGATGTTGTTGAAGATATAGAGGACGCAGGAGATATCGAGGTAGTTGATGCTGGAGAGGATGTTGGAGATACTCGAGATACTGGACTCGACGGAGGAATAATCTATATAATGAGACTTGAATATATATATGATTCCAATGCAGGTGTATGTGCCTCTCCAACTTATACACTTGAATCGATAACAGGTTTTACTGCCGCAGATGAGATGAAGAATAGTAATTATGTTTTACATAAAAGTATGCTTTTTAAGAAGTAATGTAATTTGGTTAATCAATACGAAGGAGGTCTTATAATGAAGATCAGGTTATTAGTTGTAATGACAATTTTGAGTCTTGGAATTTCGGCATCTGGAGGAGATATTCCACGGGTGATTCTACATCAGGGTTATCTAACTGATGGGAGTGGGAATCCAGTAAATGGGAGTGTGAATATTTCGTTTGGTATATACGATGTAGAGAGTGGAGGTAATCCACTTCTTGAGGAAGATGTAGGTTCGGTGACTATAAGAGATGGATTTTATGCGCTTGAGATAGGAAAGAATGTGAATCTGTATTCTTTATTTGCTGATAAATATAGCCTCTATCTGGAAGTAAGGATAAATAATGAGGCTCTTACACCGAGGCAGAGAATAGGTAGTGTGCCGTTTGCCTTTACTGCATATGATGTAGTTGGAGAGATTCATCCGACAAGTATTTTTGTGGGAGGTAATAAGGTGATAGATGAGCAGGGTAGATGGGTAGGGGATAGTTCCTCAATTCCGGGAATAAAGAGTATTACAGTTGTTGCGCCACTTACAGGAGGAACGATAACGGATACAGGAAACATCGGTATTCCAAGGGCAGATGGAAGTACTGATGGATATCTCTCAAAGGATGACTATGCTGTTTTTATTGGGAAGCAGAACAGAGTAGCGGGATTTTGTAATGCCGGAACATGTGTGAGTAAGATAAACGAGGATGGAACGGTAGAGTGTGATATATGCGGAGGTGGAGGAGGTTCAATATCAATCAGTGGGGGAGCTGGAATAGTAGTTGATCCGAATCCGATTGTCGGAATCGGAACGATATCAATTGATAAAATGTATTTTGATAATCTTTATATCTTGAGGGGAGAGAGCAGCTCAATAACGGGATCAATGATAGCAGATGCTTCAATTACAAAAGAGAAGATAGGAGATTCTGGTTGCGCAGATGGGCAGGTGCTAAAATATTCAGGTGGAACGAATAGCTGGGAATGTGCACCTGATAATACAGGGAGTGTTAATATAACAGGAATGAATGGGATAGTAGTATCTCCAGATCCTATAACCTCAACAGGGACAATATTTCTGGATTCAACCTATCAGGATGGTTCAGCATACGATGCCAGATTTGTAAATGAGAATCAGGCGAGCAGTATTTCAACAGCGATGATACAATCTGGAGCGGTGACTCTTGATAAGATCAATCAGTCTGGTTGCGCAGATGGAGAGATAATGAAATATGATTTTAATGGGGGTAGATGGATATGTTCAAACGATAATAATTCGGGAGGAACAGTGACATCTGTTGAAACTGGAACTGGATTGACAGGAGGACCGATTACAACTAAAGGGAAGATTGAACTGGCTTCAAATTATGCAGACGGTTCGGCATATGACTCAAGGTTTGTGAATGAAGGACAGGTAAACAGCATCAATAACGCCATGATATCGGATAAGACAATTACATTGGGGAAACTGAATCAGTCTGGATGTAAAAATGGTCAGGTGATAAAGTATTATGTAGAGCAGCCCGGGGTAGAGTATTGGACCTGTGGAACGGATGATGGAATAACCAGTTGTAATAGTTGCGATGCTACATTTGTAAATGAGAATCAGGCGAGCAGTATTTCAACAACTATGTTACAGGATGGTTCGGTAACAGGATTAAAGATTGCAGATGGGACGATAACTGATGCTGATTTATCTACTGGTAGTTATACAAATATTACAGGGGTTGGAACTCTTGGTACTCTTACAGTTTCTGGTAATACTTATCTGGCAACTGCATCAGGTACAAATGTGGGTATTGGTACAACTTCTCCAAGTGAACAACTCCACCTATATAAATCATCTGCTGCATCGGGATATACTGGTATTAAACTGACATATAATTTTACAGGACCTGTAAATGGTACAAGGAGTTCGCAGTGGTGGATATATGCAACGAGTGAATATGGCTCATTTGAAATTGCAAATGCCGGAGGTGCAAAGCTCCATATTGACGGAGAAACAGATTATATTGGATTGGGGAATACTTCGCCTACTCAGAAACTGGATGTCACTGGCAATATCAGGGCGAGCGGTCAGTTGATATCTGATACTCCTTATGGTACTTCACCTCTAAAAGTTGCCTCCACCACTCAGGTTAATAACTTAAATGCCGATATGGTTGATAGCTGGCATGCAGCAGTTTATCTCTCTGGGGCTGCAGAGAATTTATATGGGGTAGCAGGTACAACATGGGTAGATCTTTATAAATGGAGAGTTGATTTTGATTCAGTACCAGGCAATACATTGAAGGGATTAGGATATATACAATCATCCAGCGGAAGTATTCCTGGAAGAATTAGATTTCTGGTAAATGGCACTCAGGTCGGTTCAGATTGCACATTTACTGCAACAACTACCGAGACAGCACTTGATTGCCCGACTATTACATATACCAAACCATCCGGAATGGGGACAATCTCTATTCAGATAAGAAAAGATAACGCAGGTGCTGAATCTGTTTATTATGGAGAGAATACAGTAGTATTGAAGTAATTTTTTGATTTGTTTTGTCGTTTAGATTATTACAAATAAAATGTAGTGTATCCTCTAATTCAGAATGAGAGAAGCAGGTTAGTATATTATTTAATCGTTAAGTGCGAGGAGTTATAGCCTTTTATAAAATATTATCTAATACATCTAAAATTCCATCTCCTGACTGAAATCAGAAAAAATATTATCTAAAGATGAAAACTGCAAAACTGATTTTTATTTAGTAAAATTATGGTTTTTGTTTGAGAATATCAGAGCTATTTATTAGAGGCTATTTTATCAACTTGGCTATTGCATTGTCAGGAAAATATTGTATAAGCACATTTCAGGGAGGTAGATTATGTTTCGCTTAATTGTAATTTTTTTATTAATGTTTATTTTTTTTTCATGTGCCACAATGAATAGTAGACAGGGAGATAGAAAAGATATTGAATCTCTATTGAAAGATGGGGCAAGGGTAATGTGGATAGCTGCCCATCCTGATGATGAATCTATGGCAGGTGCAATCCTTCTGAGGTCAAGCCTTTACTATAAAAACCCATTGTATTTTCTGGTACTTACTCACGGGGATGGAGGTGAGTGTTGTATTAAATCGGGTTGTCATCCTGATCTAAAAACTGTAAGGGGCGAGGAGTTGAAGAAGGTTGCAAGGGCTTATAATGCAGAGTTACAGCATGAATACTTTTATAATGCGCCTCTGCCAATGGAGAGTTTCCCAAAGAGACATATTATTGCAAGAAAATGGAAGGAGTATAAAGATCCGGTGCTTGTAGTAGCGGAGGCTATAAGAAGATTTAAACCCGATATTGTTCTCACATTTGATCCATACAGGGGATTTACAGGGCATCCCGAACATCAGCTCGCCTCCAGATTTGCTACAGCAGGTATAGTGGCTGCGGCAGACCCCAATATTAAAATTGGGGAGTCTCAACCGTTTAAGGTAAAGTACCTCTATTTTGGATTGAATAAGTATAGCATATTTAAGTTGTTCGGGCAGACTGATCCTTCCCCCATAACAGAGAAATGGAATATGAATAAGGAGTGTGCAGCAGGGAAGAGTTGCAAAAAGTTATTATCTGACTATACAAAATTCCATAAATCGCAGGAGAATGATATGTCTAATGCCAGGACATTACTCAGATGGATTGATACAATGTATCTATCTCTCTATGATCCATTTTCAAAGCCGCTTGATCCTTATGAGGAGGAGAGGTAAGCTTTTTGACTTATACTCCTATGCTGTTATAATCTGTTTGAGGTGATTATGGGCGAAAGGTTTGGAAAATTTGAGATAATTACAAAGATTGCCACCGGTGGTATGGCTGAAATATTTCTCGCAAGGCAGGTCGGCATTGAGGGATTTCAGAAACTGATTGTAATTAAAAGAATACTGCCACATCTTTCAGGCGATAAAGAGTTTGTGAATATGTTTCTTGATGAGGCACGGATGGCGGCTCTATTAAATCATCAAAATATTGTTCAAATAT
>JBBISZ010000183.1:0-5611 GCA_037441045.1 Deltaproteobacteria bacterium
AGATATAATGCGCCACGGGAATATGCATGAGAGGAGATGGATCAGGCAGGTTGAAAAGACGAGAGAGATGTACGCAAGATTAATAAATGCTATGCCCGAAGAGATAGCGTTTATCAAGAGTACCTCACATGCTATTTCAATAATCTGCAAGGGTATGAGATTTAAGAAAGGTGAAAAGATACTTACTGCGGACGTTGAATTTCCTGCAAATATCTATCCATGGATGGCTATGACACCGACGGGAGTGGAGATAAAATTTGTTGGTGCAAAGGATGGAAGAATTGATGTGAAAGAGATTGAGAAGGCAATAGATGCCCATACCAAGATTATTGCACTTTCCCTTGTTGAATATGGTTCTGGCTTTAGGAACTATGTGGAGGAGGTGGGGGCTCTATGCAAGAAGAAGGGGATATTCTTCTATCTGGATGGAATACAGGGTGTGGGAGCGATACCTGTAGATATAAAGAAAATGAATGTAGATTTTATGTCAGTTGCTTCGAGTAAATGGCTATTTGGTCCTCACGGTGTGGCAATATTGTATATAAAAAAAGAAATTATCGATGAAATACATTATGAGGAGATAAGCTGGCGCTCTGTAATAGAGGAGGAGTGCAGAAGAAATATAAAGGTTGATACCAGAACAGATGCGCGTAAGTTTGAAGGAGATAATGCAAACTTCCTGGGGGTTATAGGTCTTGGCGCATCTCTCGCCTTTAGAGAGAGTATCTGGAATAATTTTATTTATAAAAATCTTTCAAAGAATGTAGATCTGATATTTGAAGAGTTGAAGAGAAGAGGGTATCTCATCCTTGGGCCAGTAAATAGGTCTGAGAGGGCTGGGATTATCGCTGTCAATCATCCTGAAATATCCTGTGAGGAACTCTTAAGAAGGTTACTTGCAGAAAATATTATAGTTTCTATCAGGAATAATCATCTTAGAATCTCTCCTCACTTTTATCAAACAGAAGAGGAGATAGAGTTTCTGTTTGAAGTTATGCCTTAAATTTATGGGTGTATTGTGGATTTTAGAGAAGAGTTAAAAAAACGGATTCTTCTACTTGACGGGGCGATGGGGACGAATCTTATAAGCAGTGGTGTAAGAATAGAATCATTGCCCGATTTATTAAACATTGAGAATCCTGAGCCAGTAAAGAGAATTTTTAATAGATATCTGGATGCAGGATCTAATATAATACGGACAAATACCTTCAGTACAATAAGACCAAAACTCAGACAGTTTGGTCTCGAGAGCAGGCTTGTTGAACTTGCAAAGGCAGGCGTCGGGGTAGGCAGGTCAATTATCAGGGATAAGGCTCTTCTGGCTGTATCCATTGGTCCCTCTGGTGAATTGATGCATCCTTTTGGCAATGTAGATTTTGACGAGATTTACAATTATTATTATGAGATTGCAAAGATTTATAATTCAGAGGGGGTGGATATATTCTGGCTTGAAACATTTTCAGATCTATACGAGTTGAAGACAGCAATTATAGCAGTTAGAGATGCCAGCAAATTACCGATTGTGGCACTGATGACCTTTGATAAGAATATGCGCAGTACTTTTGGTACTACACCCCAGATAATGGCAGCAACTATTTCAAAAATGGATGTGGATGCGATAGGTGCAAACTGTTCAATTGGTTCCAATGGAATACTTGATGTAATTGCATCAATGAATGGATTTACAGATCTACCGCTGGTGGCACAACCAAATGCCGGTATTCCTATAACGAAGGGCGAGATAGTATTTTATCCTGAGAAGCCCAAGGAGATGGCTTCTTATGTAAGGAGATTTTTAGCAAATGGTGTAAGAATTATCGGTGCCTGCTGTGGAAGTGATGAAACCCATATAATGGAGATAAATAAAGAATTACAGGGTATTGATAATACCCCTTATCAGAAGAGATCCATATCTTCACTCTTTCTAACATCCAGGAGTTCTATTGTTGAAATCTCAATTGATTCATATCCTGTAATTATAGGGGAGCGGATCAATCCTACAAACAAGAGACATTTAATTGATGCATTAAAAATCGGGGATTATACTGCCTTCCTGAAAGAGGCTAAGATACAGATTGATGCAGGTGCACAGGTTCTGGATATCAATGTGGGGAGCTCTCAGACAGATGAGCAACAGCATCTACACACTGTGATTTATTCAATACTCGGAGAGAGAGACATACCTGTAAGTATTGACACTGGAAATGATATAGCACTGAGTCTGGCAATAAAAAATGTTATGGGGAGATGTCTTATAAATTCTGTTCAGGATAATTCGTCTTTAAGAGAACGGCTAAATCTTGCCAGAAAATTTGGTGCAGCGGTGATTGTCTTAACACTTGACGAAAAAGGAATTCCTGAAGATTTCAGGAGTAGAATAAGGATTGCCGAAAAGATTATGAGAGCGGCATTTGATGCTGGACTTGATGAATCGGATCTGCTCTTTGATTTTCTTACTCTCAGCGCTGCTACTTCGCAAAGACAGATTGAAGAGACATTAAATTCAATAAAGGAATTTAAGAGGCTTGGAAGAAATACTGTGTTAGGGGTAAGTAATATCAGTTATGGACTTCCAGCAAGGAGTTTTATAAATTCTGTATTTTTGTCTCTTGCAATTGGTTCGGGGTTGTCTGCCGCTATTATGGATCCGACAGATGAAAATATTAAAAGGACTTTTATCTCCTCTGCTGCAATTTGTGGTTATGATCCAAATTTTTCGAGATATATTGGTATTATGACAAAAAAGGCAACTTCTACACCTACTGGAGAAAGGGACTTTGTAAATCCATTACTTAAACTTACCGGGCATATTATATCAGGGGAACGACAGGAGGCAGCTTTTGAAGTCTTCAATCTTCTAACAATGAAAATGGATTACAGGAAGATTATATCGGATGGTATACTCAAAGCGATGAAAGAGGTAGGTAACAGGTTTAGAGCAAATCAGATATTTCTCCCTCAGGTGATGTTATCTGCGGAGGCAGCACAGGCGTCTTTTGATGTTATTATGAAAAGTATGGATTCTAATAAGAATCTCGAGAAAAAAGGCAGGATAATTATTGCAACAGTAGAGGGTGATATACATGATCTCGGGAAAAATCTGGTTGCCGCCGTTTTGAGAAATTCAGGTTTTGAGGTGATAGACCTTGGCAAGAATATTAAGGATGATCTAATCGTAAAAAGTATTGCAGAAAATAGTCCTGATATACTGGGTCTTTCGGCACTTATGACTACCACCATTGGGAAGATGCGAGATATAATGAATCTAATGAAGAATTCTGGTATAGATATTCCTGTTATGATAGGTGGGGCTGTAGTAAGTGAGGATTTTGCAAAGAGTATTGGGGCATATTATGGACGGGATGCTATTGAGGCGGTAGATCTGGCAGAAAAAATTATTTCAGAAAAAAAGAGATGAATTATAATTGTAATATAATTAACAATGAAATTATAAAAAACCGCTCTGGCGAAAGAAGGGTATTTCTTGTTCTGATTATTACTCTTATGATATGTCTTCTGGAATTCATTGGCGGAATAATTGCAGGAAGCTTTGCCCTGATAGCAGATGCGGGGCACATGCTCACTGACTCGGCATCTTTATTTATATGTTATTTTGCAGCACTGATAGCCAGAAGAGATGCTGATTCAAAAAAGACATACGGCTATTTCAGGGTTGAAATACTCGCCGCCCTTATAAATGGGACACTCTTAATAATGCTTTCTCTGTTTGTATTCTATAACGGAATAAAGAGATTCTTTGTGCCGTTTGAAATCAACGGAAATATAATGTTTTTAGTATCTGTTGTTGGATTGATAGCAAACTTTATAGGTATCATTTTACTAAAAGGACATTTTCACAATCTGAATATCAAAGGGGCACTTCTTCATATTATTGGGGATACTCTCTCATCTGTAGGTATTGTGCTGGGCTCTATTTTGATAATATTTTTTAATCTTAATGTGGTTGATGCCCTTTTGAGCATTCTTATTGGTGCCATAATATTCTATAATGCACTGAGGCTTGTAAAGGATGCAATAGATGTTCTTATGGAGGCAGCCCCTTCCCATATTGACATAGATAGTATTATAAATGAAATCAAATCCAATGTAGGAAATGTTAGAGATGTTCATGATATTCATATATGGAGTATCTCATCAGGAATTTATATCCTGTCTCTTCATATAGTTTCAGATGCGAGTTCGATTGGTGAAACAGATAGGATAATTAATGATATATCCAGGCTTATAAAAGGTAAGTATGGTATAGAACACCTTACTATTCAGGTTGAATCTACCAAATTTGAAAGATGCTGATGAAAAGAAATTCAGCAATAGCAGGAACCCTGTTAATTTTATGTGGAATTATATCTGTGATAATGCTTTTCTATTTTTACAAAAGAGAGAACAATAAGATTTTGCTTCCTAATACAAAGAGATATGTTGGTGCAGTTGAAGGTCCTAAAGTGGGTACACTCAAGTTTTTAAATATTATTTCCAATGAGAGACCTGATTGTATTGATAATGGCTTTTATCTGTATTTTGAGGGTGAAAACTCTAAAGATTTTATTATAGTTACAGATTCTATAAGAGCCAGTTTTGGGGATATTTCCAGAAGTCTTGTGGGTATAAAATTCAGGTTTGACAGAATTATGAAATGTAAATCAACAATAGAAAATAGAGAGACTTTTCTAATTATGAGTCCACCTGTCATGCTCGAGATGCCAGATGAATAAGTTTGCTTATTTTCTGTTTGTTTTTTTACTATTCTCCTGCGATCACAGGGGCACAGGATATTATAGGACATTGAATAATGATACGGGGGTGTATTATCAAATAATGATAGATAGATTTTATGACGGCGATAAGACAAATAATTACCTGACAGATATATCAAATCCTTATGGATACCATGGTGGAGATATCAGGGGAATTCTTGAGAAACTGGATTATATTAAAGATCTTGGAGTAAATGTAGTTCTTGTATCTCCTGTAATAGATAATGTTGCTACTTATGTGGACTATAATGGCTACAAGCATTATGGATATCATGGTTACTGGCCTGAGGATTTTGATAGAGTAGAGGAGAACTTTGGAGATTATAAACTACTTTCAAAATTGGTCTCGGCGTTTAATGATAAAGGTATTTTATATGTTCAGGATATTGTGCTCAATCATGCTGGATATAAGTCCAGATGGGTGGAGAATATGCTCTGGTTGAGATCTGAAAAATATGGTGGTTGTGAACAGGATAGTGATCTTAAGATTTGTCTGTTTGGATTGCCAGATTTCAAAACGGAGAGGGAGGATGTCAGGCGATTTTTAATTTCTAAATACAAACAGATGTTTCAGCAGATTCATTTTAATGGATTGAGAATTGATGCAATAAAACATATAGATGATATTCTGCCAAAGACTCTGATTGCGGAATTAAGGTCTATGGATCCTGATATGGTATTTATTGGAGAATACTGGGGATCTGCTCCCAACAAAGAATATCTTTACCTCCATAATAGGTACGGAGTGGATCTACTTTACGATTTTGAATTTAGAGATTATGTGTCGGCTTTTTTGAGAAAGAAGATTAAAGATGATGCATTCATAAAATATTTGA